>CAYPPC010000054.1:0-13627 GCA_964412435.1 uncultured Paludibacter sp. | reverse complement strand
AAAACAGATCTGCTGAAGTGAAGCACTATGCTTTTCTGGAGGGAGGATCTTTATTGACTGACCTGGCCTTGCTTAAATCTATTGCATCCGGATTTGAAGCGTGTGATTATCTTGAAATTGGTACCTGGCGTGGCGAAAGTATTGTTAATGTGGCAGATATTCCTAACTCATATTGCACCTCAATCAACCTCTCGCCCGAACAAATCATTGCCATGGGCTTACCCGAAAAATATGCTTATGAACATGCAGTCTTGATTAAAGACAGAGATAATATAAATGAGATTCATGCTGATTCACAGACATTTAATTTCACCAGTCTGGGAAAAAAGTTTGACCTTATTTTTATTGATGGTGATCACAGTTACAAAGCTGTGAAATCAGACACCGAAAATATTTTCCAGCTGCTGAAAGATGACAACTCAGTGATAGTGTGGCACGACTACGGCTTTGATCCCGTAACTCCCAGATACTCAGTGATTGCTGCTATTCTTGACGGGCTGCCTGAAGGAGAACATAAAAATCTTTATCACGTTTCAAACACTATGTGTGCTGTTTACACCCGTTCTAAAGAGATCAGGTCGCATATTGTCGATGAGAATCATACTTTAAATAAGATCTTCAGCGTTAAATTAGAGAACTTCCCGTTTGAAAAATAAATTGAATCTCCGAACAGCATGCACGGCTTTATTGGTATAGTTAGTAAAGATAAAATTGAGAAACCGGTCTCCATACAGTGGAAGCCGGCTTTTCCATTTCAGGGTGAGATGCTCACACGCAGGTTAAAGGGTGCAGATTTTCAGATAGAACAGTATTCTTCAAAAAAACTTATTTCTGAGAAACTTTGGCTGGATAATGAAGATATTCTTTTTGTTACAGAAGGGACTATACTGAATCTGGAGAGTTTGATGGCGGAACACAATGTTACTGATTATGATGACCTGATTACAGCTATGAGCCTGAAAAACAAGCTTTTCTTTGATAAATTCGATGGTAGTTTTGCAGGATTTTTACACAATAAGAAAAAGAATGAATGGTTTGTTTTTAATAACCACACAGGTACTAAACGACTCTTTTATTTTCAGAATCAGTCATATTTAATATTCTCTACTGATCTTTACACCTTAACTCAAACACTCAAACGGCTAAAAATCAACTACTCTCCTGATTTGATCGCAGGCTATCTGATGCTTAACAGTGGTTATCTGTTTGAAGATCTTACCCCTGTAAAAGAGGTGAAAAAACTGCGGGCCGGAGAGTATTTCCGGTTCAAAGATGATGAGTTGCAAAGGGATTATTACTTTCATTTGAAAGATGTTGTGACTACAAGCGATAGCAGGGAGACAATTATCCAAAAATTAGATGAAAAATTCAGGAATGCCATTAAACAGGAGTTTCAGATTGCCGAAAAAACCGGTACTAAACACTTAACTACCATCAGTGCCGGACTTGACTCAAGAATGGTTGCTCTGATAGCTCATAAAGCAGGTTTTCAGGATCAACAATGGCTAAATTTCTCAGAACCGGGTTATGCAGAACAACATGTTGCTGCTCAAATAGCTAGATCTTATGATTATCCTTTGTGGCAATTTGATCTGGACAGCAGTTCTCTAGCCCCTGTTGATGATGTGATTGTCGTAAATGATGGGCTGGGAATCTATACAGGATGCAGTGCTATCTTTCACGTACTCAATCGCTTTAACAGTTTGGAGGTGGGATGGATTCACACCGGTATTATGGGTGACACAGTGATGGGAAGTTATGCGAATGAAGACAATTCAATTTCAATGAGACGACTATTCGCGACAAATGATCCGCATAAAATAGCTTCAGAGTATATCAAAAGAGTGATTTCAGATTATGAAGGTGATGTAGAGATGGCAGTGATTTATAACACTATTTTCAATAACGAAAGCAATGGATTTCTCTATTTCGATCTGATTGGAGCTACTCTCTCCCCCTTTTTGCAGAAAGAATTTATGCAATATGCATTTTCGATGCCGCGTGAAATGAAGATGGATCGCTCTCTCTATGTAGACTGGATATTGTGTTTACATCCTGACATAGCTTCATTTACCTGGGAAGCTATTGGCGGCAAGCCTACTAAAAATCGCTATAAACGACAGTTTTACAGATTCAAAAGAGCTGCATTGAAGCGTTTACCGGGTAAAAGTATCTGGAAAAAAGGAATGAATCCTGAACAGTTCTGGTACGATAATGATGAAAATTTGCAGAATGAGCTGGTAGATTACTACCGGAACAATATTGATTTAATTAAAGATGAAGAGTTGCGTAATGAGGCCGTAAAGTACTTTACAAAAGGTAACTTTGATGATAAGGCACGTGTTCTGACGCTGCTCGCAAGCTATAAGTTACTGCTGTAAGAAATGAAAACCTGGTCTGATATAAAGCTATTGCTAAAAAATATTGCCGGAAAAGGATTTTTCAATCTTTTGTCGGCCAATATGCTGATTCAAATTGTCGCTTTTGCCTCACAGCTTATTGTAGCAGGAATTTTGTCGCCTGAAGATGTAGGCAGAATTAAAATCCTGCAAACCTGGCTCAGTATTTTTTCAATTTTAGGTAGCATGGGTTTCAACAGTTCAACTTTGAAGCTCTGCTCAGAGAACAGGAGCCGTGATGAAATTAAAGGCATTTTCCGGAGTGGACTGCTTTTCACCCTCTTCTCCACCCTGGCTGCTTATGCTATAGTGCTGATAATTAACTCCCTGGGCTTACTTTCCAAAGAAACTTTGATCCGAAGTATGGTGCCGCTTGCACTACTGCCTCTGATTGCCAACGGTTTATTTGCTGTTTATGTTAGTTATTATCAGGCGCGCAAAGAGATACGTTTTATCTCTAACATCACATCAGTCAATAAGTTAGTTGCTGTTTTATTGATTGTATTCTTCACATTTCAGCTGGGTATCAAAGGCTACTATATCGGATTTAACATTGCTGCATTTTCACTCCTGATTATAGTCTATTTTATTACTCAATCAAAACAGAAAAAACCGGCGCGTTCTACATCCAATCGGAAGCTTTTTCAGACCCACTGGAAATATGCAAGACCCTCATTCTTTTCTGTTTTACTGGCTGACTTAACTGCTTATGCGGATATTCTTATTATCAACTTTCTGTTAATCAGCGATATGATGGAAGTAGGCTTTTATAGTTTTGCTCTCACTCTGACTGTGGCTTTCAGAGTTTTACCGGCCACCGTACAACAGATTACCATCCCTTATTTCTCTGGTATGGCGGATGCAGCTCTCGGTTTCAAGAATGTATATAAACGCTACAGCAGAATATTGGTTTTGATTATTATAGCAACGCTGGCAGCTGCTTTACTGATTTTTCCACCATTGATCGATTTTATTTTTAAGGGTAAATATAACGCCTCAATGCCCTATTTTCTACCACTTGCCATCGGATGGTCTATTCGTCAATACAATCAGATTCAGGCGGCAGCCCTTTTTGGTAAGGGAGCTATTGCCGATATAGCAAAAAGTCAGGTTTTAGCGCTTATAATCAATGTTTTAATAATTGTAATTGCACTGCAAATTTGGGGACTGACCGGTGCTGCCTGGGCTTCTATTCTTTGTGCTCTTTCCGAAGTGCTATTCTTTTACTTCTTCATGAGAAGAAATAAAATATAAAAAAAGCCGCTGACAAACTGGTTGAAAGCGGCTTTTGAAGGTCGTAGTGGTTTCTTATTGATGTTTAATAAATGTACCGTCATCAATCTCGTCAAAGGCAAGATCAAGCTCTTCGCGGGTATTCATAACAATGGGGCCACCCCACACAACAGGTTCATTCAACGGTTTACCGGATAGCAGGAGGAAACGAGCACCCTCATCACCTGCTTTCAATACCACTTCACTGTTTTCAGCACCATGATTCTCCGGTACACCCAGTAAGATAGCGCAGGCATGTTGTTCAAAATCGGTAAGTGATTCATCAGCAGCTACACTGCCTTCCAGTAAATAAATGAATAAGGTCTCATCGTTTCCGGTCTCATTATAATGCCATTCGGCTCCCGGTTTCAGATCCACATCAAGCATCTGGACTTTTATATAATCCCCTGTCACAACACCAGATTCTCCCTGGTATCTTCCTGATATAACACGAACTGTAGCAGATTTTTCATTTACTACTTTAACCTCGTCGCGCACAATATCACGATAAGCAGGATGTGTCATTTTATCTTTTTGCGGCAGATTGAGCCAAAGCTGACAACCCAGCATTCTGTCAGATGCCAGGGGCATTTCCTGGTGGATAATACCTGAACCGGCAGTCATCCACTGGCAGCCCAGCTCTTCAATCATCCCCCGGTTTCCGAGACTGTCGCCATGCTCCATTTTACCCTTAACCAGATAGGTAATTGTTTCAATACCTCGATGTGGATGCCACGGAAATCCCCGGATATAATCGGAAGGATCCACAGAATCGAAACCATCCAGCATTAAGAAAGGATCAAAATTCTGTATATTGCGAATACCCACTACGCGACGCAGGCGAACACCGGCTCCATCAACGGCATCCTGACCTCTAATTATCTCTTTTACAAATCTTTTGCTCATAATTTTTCTATTTTTGTGTTTTCATAATAATTAAGTGCGTAAATATAGAAAATATATTCTCACTCTCACTCACTTTTAACTATTTCTAAGAGCTAAAAGAGGACATTACCTGCTATAACATTTTTGATTCAGACAAAAAGAAGTAAGTTTGCACCTTAAAAGCAAAATTTATTATGGCAGGAGCCTATTTTCATATTCCATTTTGTAAAACGCGGTGCACTTACTGCGATTTCTATTCGATTACAGACTATTCACAAAGTGAAAAGCTCTATAATGCAATGATCAGTGAGATAAAAAGCAGAAAAGAGTATTTTGATGAAGCGCTTGAGACAATCTATTTTGGGGGGGGGACCCCCTCCACATTCTCTCCGGAGAAAATAGGTGGGTTGCTAAAAGCGTTGGCTGAGAATTTCAGAATTAGTAAAGATGCTGAAGTTACCCTTGAAGCTAATCCGGATGACCTTGATATAGATTATTTGCTGGCCATCAGGCAGGCAGGTGTTAACAGACTCAGCATGGGCATTCAAAGTTTTGATGATAAACAGCTGAAAAGCATCAATCGCCGGCACTCCTCCCGACAAGCCGTTCAATCGGTTGCAGATGCACTGGAGGCAGGTTTTAGAAATATCAGCATCGACCTTATTTACGGTCTGCCCGGACAAAGTTTTGACTCATGGCAGGAACAGCTGCAGCGGGCATTGCAGCTGGATGTTCAGCATATTTCTGCCTATGGACTAATTTATGAGGAGGGAACCCCACTCTGGCGTCAAATGCAGGCCGGGGTTGTAAAACCTGCTGAAGATGAATTAATGAATAAGATGTATCATTACCTGGTTGACACCTGCAAAAGTCATGGATTTGAGCAGTATGAGATTGCCAATTTTTCTAAAGGAGATTGCCGCTCCAGACATAATTCAGCCTATTGGGACGACAAGCCTTATATAGGTATTGGGCCTGCAGCGCATTCATTTGACCGTAAATCCCGTCGCTGGAATCTCTCTTCCGTATCGGAATACACCCGATTAATAGAACTTGGAGAAGATTATTTTGAGACAGAAATATTAAGTGAACAGGATCGTTATAATGATTTTGTTATGGTATCCCTGCGGAAAATGGAGGGAATATCTCTACGGAAATTACAGGAAATATTCAGCGACAAACTCTATAGTTATTGTTTAGATAATGCCCGTAAAGAGATAGAAAAGAAAAACTTAGAGATAGAGAATAATCATTTAAGATTAACTCCCGAAGGAGTGCTTCTTTCTGATTCTGTGATTGTGAGTCTGATGCATGTTTAATTCACTTTAAGCAGAATCCTAAACAGAAGACAAATATTATTATAATATCAAGCACGGTTTTTGCTGACTATTTTTAATAATTTTATCATATAATAGAGCATTCTGAGAATAATAAATTGTAATTTTGTGAGAATTTATCCGTTGGATATAAGACTGTTTAATTACATTCAAAATTGATTTAATAACTGTGACAAAGGAAAAACGTAAAAATATCAGGAAGTTTATCTGGGGAGCTTTTGGCCTCGGCACATTAGCTTTAGTGCTTATATTTACATTTATCAGCATGGGCTGGATGGGCTATTTGCCTGACATTGATGAACTTCAGAACCCGATTAATAAGTCTGCCACAGAAATATACTCTGCTGATATGCAGCTGCTTGGACGTTATTACCGAGGCAAAGACAACCGGGTACCCATCAACTACAATGAAATTGATCAGAATGTAGTTAATGCGTTGATAGCCACAGAAGATGCCCGGTTTTACGGACACTCCGGAATTGACGTGAAAGCCCTCTTCAGAGCTGCTTTCGGAGTGCTCACCCGTTCCAATGCAGGCGGTGGAAGTACAATTACCCAGCAGCTTGCCAAGCAGCTTTACTCACCGGGTGCAGGAAATATCTTTCAGCGGGCGCTTCAAAAGCCTATCGAATGGGTCATTGCCGTGAAACTGGAGCGGATGTACTCAAAAGAGGAGATCATTGCCATGTATCTCAATCAGTTTGACTTTTTGAATAATGCAGTAGGCATTAAATCTGCTGCACAGGTATATTTCAGTACCACTGCAGATAATCTGTCTGTTGAAGAGTCTGCTACCTTGGTTGGGATGTGTAAAAACCCCTCATATTTCAACCCTGTGCGTCACAACGAGCGCACCCGCGATCGCAGAAATGTGGTAATCGACCAGATGAGAAAAGCAAAATTGCTTACAAAAGAGGAAACCGATTCGTTAAAATCGACCCCACTCACTTTAAAATATCAAAGAGTTGACCACAAAGAGGGACTTGCTCCCTACCTGCGTGAATACCTGCGGATGGTTCTCACTGCTAAAAAACCGAGTAAAAGTAACTATGCCAGCTGGCAAAAACAGCTTTATGAAGACCATAAATGGGCCTGGGACAATGATCCGCTGTATGGGTTTTTTGAGAAGAACAAGAAGTCTGACGGCTCCAAATATGATATTTATACAGACGGACTGAAGATTTATACAACCATTGATTCACGCATGCAGCGTTATGCCGAAGAGGCAGTCAATGAGCATATGCGTACGCTCCAGGGACAGTTTTTTAGAGAAAAAAGAGGTCGCTCGCACGCACCTTTTGCCAGCGCTCTTACCTCGGGTGAGATTGATAAAATCATGAAAAATAGTATGGGCCAAAGTGAGCGCTATCGCAAAATGAAAAAAGCAGGCTCCTCTGCCGGAGAGATTGAAAGCTCATTTAATACAAAAACTGAAATGCGTGTATTTACCTACGACGGCTGGGTGGATACCGTGATGACTCCACTCGACTCTATACGCTATCAGAAGCACTTCCTGCGCTGCGGATTTATGTCGATGGACCCCATGAACGGACACGTAAAAGCTTATGTGGGTGGTCCAGACTATAGCGCCTTCCAATATGATATGGTCACAGCAGGCCGCCGCCAGGTTGGTTCTACTATTAAACCCTATCTCTATACCCTGGCTATGGAAGAGGGTATGTCACCCTGCGATTATATTCTCAACGATGAAATTACGCTCAACACCTCGTCCGGACCCTGGACTCCCCGTAATGCATCCAATAAAAGGAAAGGCGAAATGGTGACTCTCCACTGGGGACTGAAAGAATCGAGTAACTGGGTGTCTGTAAGGCTGATGGCCCAGTTTTCACCGGAAGCGCTGGCCAAACTCATACACTCATTTGGTGTGAAGGGCCATATCGATCCGGTATTGTCTCTGGCTCTTGGTCCTGCTGAGATTTCAGTTGCAGAGATGGTCGATGCCTACACTGCTTTTCCTCAAAAAGGAATTCGTGTGGAGCCTCTTTATGTAACGCACATAGAAGATGGCAATGGAAATATTGTAGGTAACTTTACACCACAGATGCACGAGATATTCAGTGCCAACACCGCCGCCAAGATGATCTATATGCTGCGAAGTGTGATTGACGAAGGTACGGGCGGACGCGTTCGCAGAGTGTACGGACTGAATATGCCCATGGGAGGTAAAACCGGCACAACCAACAACAACTCGGACGGTTGGTTTATGGGATTCACGCCCAAACTGGTCTCTGGCGTGTGGGTAGGCGGTGAAGAGCGTTCTATCCGTTTCGACAGAATGGCTCAGGGACAGGGAGCTGTTATGGCTCTACCCATCTGGGCATTATATATGAAAAAGGTGTTGAACGACAGTAGCCTGGAGTATAAAACAAGTGACAATTTTGATGTGCCGGCTGAATGGGGCGGAGAATTTGGCTGTGATTAAGCAATAAGAGCAATAGCGTGAAAAGAGCACTATTAAGTATAATAATATTAATGGGTTCACTGACAGGTTTTGCTCAGTGGAACACTGACCGTATCATGAATATCGGCCGGAATGCTTATTATTTTGAAGACTATGTGCTCTCTATTCAATACTTCAACCAGGTGATTAAAATAAAACCCTATCTGGCAGAACCATATATGTACCGGGGAATGGCTAAAATCAGTCTGGGTGATTTTGCCGGTGCGGAACTAGACTGTGATGAAGCCATCGAACGAAACCCCTTTATCCCATACGCCTATTACACCCGTGGATTTGCACGTAAGAATTTGCAAAAATACGACGAGGCTATTAAAGACTTTAATAAAGCCCTCGAATTTGATCCCGACAACTCCAATTTTGTGGCCAACCGGATTGAAGCCAGGGAGCGGAATAAAGATTATGAGGGTGCGATAGAAGATCTTTATCTGTTTAAGCAAATGAACCCCAAAGCCAAAGGGATTGAGTATGAAATAGGCCGGATACTGCTTTCAGCCAACGATACTGTTGCAGCAGAGAAGATGATATTGAAAACAATAGAAGTGGACAGTACGATGGAAATGGGTTATAAACTGCTCGCTCATATCCAGGACAAAAGAGATGATCAGGAAGGTGCTGTTGCTACGTTGAATAAACTGAAAGCAATTAACCCGCGTTCTGAAAATCTGGAACTCGAACTGGGACGGCTGTATTTGGGCTTACAAGATACCCTTTTGGCCAGAGAATCCTTTAATCGGGCAATTTACAATGCCCCCAGAAGTCCTTATGCCTACGGTGCCCGTGGTTTTATTAATATGCTTGAAAACAGGGAAGATGAAGCGCTGGAGGATTACAGCAAAGCGATTGAATATGGTTCCGATTTTTCCGGTGACTACATTAACCGCGGTATACTCAATGTCAAAAAATACAATTTTAACCAGGCACTCAACGATTATAACTACGCCATACTTATGGACAGAACAAACAGTCTGGCATATTATAACCGGGCACTGCTCCGTAACAATCTGGGAGATAAAAACAATGCTCTGAACGATCTTGAGCGGGTCATGGAGCTCGATCCTAATAACAATGAAGCCCTTTTGCAGCAAGCCAGTCTGCAACTCGAGCTGGGCTATCTGGATGAAGCCATAGCCAACTTTGAGCAGATATTGAAGATGTACAAATACTTTGCACATGCATACTATTCGCTGGCTGAGGCTTATGAGAAGAAAGGGCAACCAAGGTTAGCCCGCAATTACCGATCGCTTGTGTTTGAGATTGTAAACAACAAAGACTACTATCAGCGTAAACAGAACCTGGAGCCTAAAAATCAGATTGTGAGAGCAACACAGAGTGAAACATTTGTCAGCAAAGAGACGCTGGCAGATAAACTTTCATCACAATCAGAGAGTAAATTCAGAAAAACTGATTATACCGAAAATAATCTTCGCGGCAAAATTCAGGAGAGTTACACTGAATTACAATATCCCGAATACGCCAATTTTAGTTTCGAAAGACCCGACTCTTTGCTTTCAGGAACTAATCGTTTTCATGAATTGATACATCGTTTCAA
Source organism: uncultured Paludibacter sp. (assembly GCA_964412435.1). Classification (GTDB taxonomy): domain Bacteria; phylum Bacteroidota; class Bacteroidia; order Bacteroidales; family Paludibacteraceae; genus UPXZ01. The sequence continues at coordinate 3,703 of CAYPPC010000054.1, read as the reverse complement.
TCAAAACTCACATCCTTCTAAGGATATATATATAGATATACGAACTTCATCTGTGAGTGCCGGACAGATTCACCCCCACTTTGAACATATTGATCTGCTTACAAAGGCTATCAAAGAGCACCCGGAGAAGCGAAGCCAGCTCTATCTGACCCGCGCTATCGAATTTCAGCTGGTTAAAGACTACAGCAGCGCTCTGGAAGATTTAAATAACTCAATAGGACTTGACAATAAGAATGCTCTCGCCTACTTTGTAAGGGCTAATGTGCTAATTCAGCATTCAGAAACAGAACATATTCAAAGTATTGAAGATACTTTTGAAGAAGATGGCGAACAGCAGAAACAACTGGCGGTGCGCGAAAGAAATAGAATAACCATGCTTAAAATCTCTGATGACTTTGATTCTGCTCTCAGTCTTAGCCCCGAATTTTCATTTGCCTGGTATAATAAAGCCAACTATCTTGCCGGGCTAAAAGATTATAAAGGTGCAATTAAGGCTTATACCAGAGCCCTGGAAATAGACCCTTCATTCGCAGAAGCCTATTTTGGCCGTGGCCTCAGTTATATATTCATTAATGAAGAAAATCCGGCGCGTGCCGATCTTAGTAAAGCAGGAGAATTAGGTGTATATAAATCCTATAATTTGCTTAACAGACTGGTCTCTAAATAAACTAATTTACAAACACTATTTGATCTGCTCTAAACAGTACTATAAAACTCCAAATAACACCTCTGTTATTAAATTATTTCAAAATATACCCTCATTTATTTCAATAAAATGCATTTTTAACTACCTTTTCCTAATATTCGCCCAATATCCTGCTTTATAACACATAAATTTCCTTTGCAGTGTTCTTTTATTGCTATACTTTTGCATCATAACAGTTCAGTACAGCACAGCCGTTCAAAATATGGCCTTAATTTTTGACAATAAGAGAACGAAAGTTCAACAACTTGCAGAATATATTCAGCAAACTATTGTCACACAAAATTTGAAAGCCGGAGACAGTTTACCTTCGATAAACAGTCTGACAAAAGAGCATAATGTTTCTCGTGATACTGTTTACAAGGCACTGGTGAATCTGAAAGAGCAAGGTCTGATAGACTCACTGCACGGAAAGAGCTTTTTCGTCAACTCGGAAACCATAAGAGTTTTGGTTTTGTTAGACGAATACTCACAGTTTAAGGAGGTATTTTATCAGAGTTTACTGAACAACTTACCGAAAGAGGTTAAAGTTGATATGTTTTTTCATCACTACAATGAGAACTTTTATGACACTTTCTTGGAATCAAGAATTGGAGTTTATAATAAGTACCTGGTGATGAGTTACGAAAATGAGAGAATGTCCGAAGTTCTTAAAAAGTTTGACCGGGATAAACTCCTGTTGCTCGACTACGGAAACTTTGAAAAGGAAGAGTACTCATTCGTAACACAATGTTTTGGAAAGAATTTATATGCTACTCTCGAATCGGTAGAAGATGAGCTCAACAAATATGAAGAGCTTGTTCTGCTGATAAACAAGAAGCACAAGCACCCTGAAACCTCAAAAGAGTGGTTTCAGAAATACTGTAAGGATAAAAAAAAGAAGTGTGTTGTTATTGATGAAATTATAGAGCAGGAGAGCTTTATGCAGCCAGGACGCTGCTTCATCGTTATTAAACAGGAAGACATTGTAGAACTGATAAAGTCTGCAAGAGGAAAAAACTTAAAGATGGCCCAGGACTACGGACTGATCGCTTACAACGATATGCCATTTTATGATGTGATTGACAAGGGAATCTCAGCCATAACAATTGACTGGAAGAAAATGGGAAAACTGGCATCTGAATTTGTAAAAAACAATCACCTTGTTCAGGAGCAACTACCGAGTTACGTTGTGAAACGCAACTCTTTCTAAAGAAAACCAATCTATGTAACTATAACTATCTAATCTAAAAAATCACGGATGCATTCTGCATTTGCAGCGCTGCACCCAACTAATCTGCCACACCGTCAATTTATTATTTGCGGAAATGTGAGTAAGAGAGGTAAAAAAACCGGCCATTGTGCCGGTTTTTTGCTTTTAAATCAGTTAGATGTATCAACTCCCTTTTGAAATTAAGATTTTACGCTTTTATTTAGTGTATTTTCAAAAAAATAAGTAGCTTTGTCAATCAAAACAACTTTAATCCACAAATTACACATTTTATGACTGAAAAAATAGAAACAACGTTGCGCGACTCAAAAACGGCAAGGTGGACAGCTCTTTTGCTTTTATCAAGCACCATGTTTTTTGCCTATATGTTTATTGATGTTTTGGCACCATTAAGCACCATGCTTGAGCAAAGCCTGAAGTGGTCACCGGAAACATTTGGCACAGTAGCCGGTTCTGAGTACTTTCTCAATGTATTTGTTTTCTTTTTAATTTTCGCTGGTATCATCCTTGACAAGATGGGGGTGCGCTTCACGGCTATTCTTTCCGGAGTGGTCATGGTAGTCGGGGCAGCCATCAAGCTCTACGGTATCAGTGATGTTTTTAATAACGGCGGGTTTGGATATGATTTTTTCAACTCATTCCTCCCCCACTTTCCGGCATCAGCCAAGGTAGCCAGTATTGGATTTGCCATTTTTGGCTGTGGTGTTGAAATGGCCGGTATTACCGTTTCAAAAGGTATTGTGAAATGGTTCTCAGGCCAGGAACTTGCTCTGGCTATGGGTCTTGAAATGGCCATTGCCCGTCTCGGTGTTTTTGCCGTTTTCCGTTTGTCGCCCTACCTCGCTGAGACCGGTGGAGTTTCCACTTCTGTAGGTGTAGGTACCCTTTTACTCTTAATTGGCCTGCTCACATTTTCTGTTTACTTTTTCTTTGACCGCAAGCTCGACAGGCAGATGCATGCACAGAATGCAGGCGCCTCTTCTGAAGATGAGTTTAAGATAAAAGATTTGAAAGTGATATTTACTTCAAAAACATTCCTGATTGTAGCAGGACTTTGCGTGCTGTTCTACTCAGCTATTTTCCCCTTCCAGAAATTTGCAACAGGAATGCTTGAGAGCCGACTTAACATGAGTACTGCGGAAGCCGGTAAGCTGTTTTCATACTTCCCAATCGGTGCTATGATTCTTACCCCTCTGCTCGGATGGTTTATCGATAATAAAGGTAAAGGAGCCTCCATGTTGATGCTGGGTTCACTTCTGGTGATTGTTTGTCACCTCATTTTTGCACTGGTACCGGCAGAACAGTTTACGTTTGGTGTGGCACTTACTGCCATCATCGTGCTGGGTGTCAGCTTCTCTCTGGTTCCGGCCTCACTTTGGCCATCGGTACCTAAGCTGGTAGAAAACAGAGTATTAGGCTCAGCTTATTCCATCATATTTTGGATTCAGAATATCGGACTGCTCTTAACTCCAATTTTGATCGGATGGGCTTTGAAAGCAAGCAATCCCGGTGTTAGCGAAGCAATTGCAGCCGGCGAAGCGGCGAAATATAACTACACAGTTCCTATGCTTATTTTCGCATCCTTTGGTGCTTTGGCTTTTCTGCTGGGTATCTGGCTGAAAACTGAAGATAAAAAGAAAGGATACGGACTGGAACTTCCGAATATTAAGAAGTAATTAATAGTTTACAGATGGTAAATTTAAGTTTTTAACTCAAATGAGTGAATGAAACTGAGTGAATGTCAATGCCTGAAATATGTTGACCGCTCAAAGAATTGAATTCTTTGATAA
>CAYPPC010000053.1:5410-13731 GCA_964412435.1 uncultured Paludibacter sp. | reverse complement strand
TAAAGATTTGGCAGAATGGCAAAGCTACCGCGATAATATTCCTGCAGAGTGGGTGAATGCCTATGATCATGACCAGCGGATTGAGAATGAACTGCTTTACGATTTAAAAGCAATTCCGACGCTATATCTGCTGGACAAGCAGAAACGGGTATTGCTCAAAGATCCTGATGTGCGGGAGGTTATTCACTATTTGACAGGTCAATAAGTGACCCAACCATTTAAAAAGTAAAACCACTTCGAATTTTCGAAGTGGTTTTACTTTTTATACTCCTTGAGGGATTTATCTGATTCTGATTCGCTGACCAACGCGCAGGTTGTTTGGGTTTTTAATACCGTTCAGTCGTTTCAGATTGTTTACTGTTGTACCGTTTCTTGCAGCAATGCGGCTTAAACTATCACCTTTTCTCACTTTGTAGTATTTAGCCAGCTGAGCTGTTTGAGCTCTTTGCTGCTGATAACCGAAGTTTTTGCGTTTACTCAAAGTGTAGTTATCTGCATAAACTCTGTGGTTGTTAAAGTCGATAATATTTGCCGGGTTAAAAGCATTGCCCACATAGCGGGTTTCGAAGTGGAGGTGCGGTCCGGTAGAACGTCCGGTGTTGCCGCTGAGTCCGAGTTGATCGCCTGCGTTCACTTCGTCGTTCACTTCACAGCTGATCTGGCTTAAGTGGGCATATACAGTTTCCAGACCGTTATCATGTCTTACAACTACATATTTACCGTAACCTCTCGGGTCATATTTGATAATTCTAACTTTTCCTTTGAAAGCGGAAACTACCGGATTACCGGTGGGGAGAGCAATGTCGATACCGTAGTGGTAACGGTAGCGGCGCGGGCCGAAATTGGATGAAACGCGTCCGGTGCTGACAGGCATTACAAAATCTTTCAGATCAATCTCAATGGTCTCCGGTAATTGGCTCACCGGCATGTTGTAGGGATTGATTCTTTCTGAATTCCAGATCTCATTATAAAGGTCGTCGGCCGGGTGGTTTTCCATCAGGTCGTCCGAAGAGTCATTCAGAAGATTATTGTAAATGTTAGTTGTGTCGTTTGCCGGAAGGTTGTGTGCAGCAAATGCTGTTTTAGCCGCAGACTTCATGTCACCGGGGGCAGCTATTACTTTCACCTGTGCCTGCAGGTTGCTCAAAGCAATTACGCTTACCAGTAGAGTAAGAAATAAATGTCGAACTTTCATAGTTTGTGTATTATATTTCGTCACTTGCGTATAAAAACGGAAAAGTTATACTTTTAAAATCAAAAATTTCACCTTTTTTAAAAAAACGAGCCAGCTCTTCGCGGGCATTGTCGGGAGAGTCGGACGTGTGTACGATATTCTCCTGAATGCTGGAACTGAAATCACCCCGGATTGTGCCGGGAGCAGCTTCGCGTCCATTCGTCGAGCCGGTTATATTTCTTACCACATTAACAGCATCCAGGCCCTGCCAGCAGCTGACAATTACCGGGGTAATCATCATTCCATCTTTAATTCTCTGAAAGAAAGGCTTGTCAGCTAAATGGGCGTAGTGCTCAGCAAGAATCTCATCATCCAATTGCATCATTTTAATGCCAACCAACTGAAGCCCTTTTAGCTCAAAGCGCCTGATCACTTCGCCCACGAGGGAACGCTGCAATGCAGATGGTTTTAAAATAACGAGTGTCTGCTCCATTTATTATTGTGGAAAGAGTTTCTAAAAAACGCTCAAAAGTAGGCAAATTCGCTCTGATAAGCAACTGTTAATGTGTTAAAACTCCGATTTTTAACTTATTTTATTAGCTTATAACTCCCCAGTTGATTTGACGGGCTTTTATTTTGCGTAACTGGCGTGCAAGCATGATATTTTTGGGGTCGCTCAACTCGGGGTCTTCTTCCAAAATATCCCATACTGTGTTGCGTGCAATCTCAAGCATTTTCCCATCTTTTGCAATGTCGGCAATCTTCAGCTGGAAGGGTAAACCGCTCTGCTGGGTGCCATCGATATCGCCCGGGCCGCGCAGCTGCAGATCGGCTTCGGAGATCTCAAAACCGTCGTTGGTACGGGTCATAATCTCCATCCTTTTGCGTGTCTCTTTCGAGAGTTTTACGCCGGTGAGCAGGATGCAGTATGATTGTTCGGCACCACGCCCCACACGCCCTCGCAGCTGATGCAGCTGAGAGAGACCAAAGCGCTCGGCACTCTCAATCACCATCACAGAGGCATTAGGAACATTCACACCCACTTCGATAACGGTTGTGGCCACCATAATCTGTGTCTCACCCGACACGAAAAGCTGCATCTGCTCCTCTTTTTCAGCAGGTTTCAGTTTGCCGTGCACCATGCTGATTTTATAGTTGGGAAACACCTCTTTCATAAACTCAAAGCCCTCTTCAAGATGGCGAAAATCCATTTTTTCAGACTCCTGAATCAGTGGATAAACTACGTAAACCTGCCTGCCTGCTGCGATCTGCTTCTGTAAAAAACCAAGAAGTGCATTACGTTTGGTATCGAAGTAGTGATAAGTCTGAATTGGTTTTCTGCCGGGAGGCAGCTCGTCAATGACCGAAACACTCAAATCACCGTAAAGCGTCATGGCGAGGGTGCGCGGGATAGGGGTGGCAGTCATCACCAGTACATGTGGCGGACGTTTGTTTTTTGCCCAGAGTTTCGAGCGCTGAGCCACTCCAAAGCGGTGCTGTTCGTCGATAATCACAAAGCCGAGATTTTTAAACTGCACAGTATCTTCAATCAGTGCGTGGGTACCGATAATAATCTGCAACTCTCCGTTTTGTAATTTTTCATGAATTACTTCTCGCTCTTTTTTCCGGGTAGATCCGGTTAGCAGCGCGACCTCCACATCCATCTCCCCGAGCAATTCGCTGATGCCTTCAAAATGTTGCGTTGCCAGAATTTCGGTGGGTGCCATCAGGCAGGCCTGGTAGTCGTTGTCGAGTGCAATTAGCATGGTGAGCAGTGCAACCATGGTTTTTCCGCTGCCTACATCTCCCTGCAGCAGGCGGTTCATCTGCTTGCCGGTAGCCATATCGGCCCGTATCTCTTTGATCACCCTTTTTTGAGCGCCTGTCAGTTCAAAAGGGAGATACTCCATGTAAAAATGGTTGAAGTAATCACCCACTTTTTCGAAAACAAAACCGGCAAACTTCAGCTCGCGCCATTTGCGCTGATGCAAAATGTCAAGTTGAATGTAAAAAAGCTCTTCAAATTTCAGACGTTGCGATGCCCGGCTGAGCATCTCTCCATTTTTGGGAAAGTGTATATTGATCAGAGACTCCTTCAAATTCATCAGCTTAAAGCGTTCCAAAACATAAGCAGGCAATGTTTCGGGGACGCCGGCTTCCAGGGTTTTCATCACGGGAAAGAGTATCCGCTGTATCGCCTTTGAATTGAGAAAGCTGCTTTTCATCTTCTCTGAAGTGTTGTAAAAAGGCTGAAATCCCATCGACTCGGGTGGAGGCAGCTCACTCAAAGTCTCCACTTCAGGATGCACAAAGTTGAACTGACGGTTAAACTCCGACGGCTTACCGAAAACAACATAGGTGACTCCGGCTTTATATTTGTTTTCAATAAAACGAATTCCTTTGAACCAGACCAGCTCAATATTGTGGTCACCGTCGGTGAAAATGGCCGAAAGCCGCTGACTACGGCCGGTGCCTATCTTCTCAAACTTTAAAAACTGACCTTTTATCTGCACATATTGGGAATTATCACGTATGTCCCGGATTTTATGAAAGCGGCTGCGGTCCACATACCGGTAAGGGTAGTGTCGCAGCAGATCTTCAACGGTATAAACCGACAGCTCTTTGTTGAACAGCTCAGCTTTCCGGGGGCCCACTCCCGGAAGAAACTTTATGTCTTGTTTGCTGATATCCATTGTTTTATTGTTCGCTTTCTGTCAATTTATAAGTTTTCTTGTGAAGCATCACTGATTAAACAGCAAAGTTTTTTATAAACGGAATTTTTCTCACCAGATAGATAATTGCCCAGGAGGTGCTGAGTGTTAGCAGCGACAGGAGTGGAATGGCAATAAGTGCATGCACCGAGTGCCAGAAGGTCACCCCGAGATAGAGCAGGTTGAGCACCATCAGGTGTACCATATATATACCAACAGCATTTTCGCTGATACTGTTTTGCAGCCAGCTGAGAACTCTCTCTTCTGTTTTTGTCTTCTTGAATGCGATAAAAATAGCAGATGCCTGAATCATACTGTTCAGCCCGTAATCGTGGTAGATGGCAAGATTCAGTTTTCCGTCAGTTTTGCTGGCCAGGTAACTCATGCTTATCGCCACAAGAACAGTGCCGGCATAAAGAATCCAGGCGCTTAGCCGAATATTTTTTGACACATAGAGAACATTGTAGAAATAGAATCCCAGTACCATATATCCGGCGTAAACCATATAGTTAATCAGCTTGGGTATCTGGTTACCGGTCCAGCTGTGCATATCGATGTTGAAATCATTGGCAATACTGCTAGCAAGCACCCAGGCTGCGAGCAGAAAAACCAGCATGCTGGGCTTTAGTTTTCTTATAAAATTACCCAGAAAAGGAGTAATCAAATAGAGTGCAAGCATCATAAACACCAGCCAGAAGTGACTTGAAATACCTTCCTGCATAAACAGATCGCGCATCCAGATCACTACCCCCTCCAGGCTGTCGGGTCTGGCATCCGGCCAGGTGAAATAGCGAAACAGAGTATAAACAATAAACCAAAAGAGTACTGGGACAAGAACCAGTGGAAAGCGAACGGTGTAGAAAGTTTTAAGATCATACTTTTTGGGCAGCAGGGCAGCGCCGGCCACCATCAGGGCCAGTGGCACAGCAAACCGGGTGGCACTGGCAAAGAGGGAGCATGTCAGCCAGGTGCAGGTGCTTTCGTTAAAGCTTAGGCCGAGGGCAGGGCCTGCCACGCTTGATACCAGCAGTCCGATAATGGCCAGGGCACGCAGACTGTCAGTCCAGTCGGTGCGTATTGTGTTATTATTTTCACTCATATTTCTAATTTGTGTTCAAAACCATGGTTGCATAATATAGGTCCGGGGCTGTAGTTATTTTTATATTTTCAACATTGCCATCCACCAATTTTATCTCTGTTCCGAAGGCTTCCACCACCGATGCATCATCTGTGAAATGCTTATCAAAATCCTGCTTGTAAGCATCTTTTAGCAGGTCACTACGGAATACCTGGGGTGTTTGTACCAGGCGGTAACTCTCCCGGTTTACAGCCCGGCTTTGCGTTCCGGAAATTTCACGAATACTGTCTGTGAGTTTCACCACAGGAATGGCTGCTCCCGATTTTCCGGCCTCTGCAAAGCAGCGGTCAATAGTAGCATGTGATACCAGCGGACGCACTCCGTCATGAACGGCCACCAGTCCGCCACCCGCCGTTAGCTCCAGTCCGTTTTTTACCGAGAGAAAACGCTCTTCACCTCCGGCTGTTATCTGATGCTTCAACTTAAAGTCATGTTTTTTGCAGAGCTCCTTCCAGAATTCAATTTGATCCCCGGGCAGTACCAAAATAATCAGCAACTGATGATCGTAGCTGTGAAATTGCTCCATCGTATGCATCAAAACCGGCTTTCCGGCCAGCTCTATAAACTGCTTGGGCAGCTCACTTTGCATGCGAAGCCCTTTGCCGCCGGCTACTATAATTACACTTTTCTGAATGTCCATTTTTTTTAGTTCAATACATCACAAAGATATAAATTTTTGATTTGTTTGTAAAATAAAAACTTTATTGATCTCAAAAAGAGGGTTAAAGTCAATACTAATTTTTACCTTTGTAAAAATTAGATGAAAATTATTATGAGAAATTTCCGTTTATTACTGCTGTTGCTGACCTTTTCGTTGACGGTTTCTTTGCTGAGCGCTCAATCATCAGGCAGGCCGGCAGTTATTAAAAACATTGAGTCGAGCTCCAAAGTACGGGTGCATCAGGATGCTAAACTGGATGCACTGCTCAATAAACATAGCGAAAAGAAGGCAGAAGTGGTTGAAAAACAACCTTACACCGGTGCCGGTTTTCGCGTGCAGGTCTTTTCAAGCAACGACCAGCGCACCGCGAAAAACAGTGCGCTTGATGTTGAAAGAAAAGTGCGTGCAGTTTTCCCTTATCATTCGGTTTACAGAACTTACAGCCCTCCATTCTGGAAAGTCCGCATGGGCGATTTCAGAACCAATGAGGAGGCATCCGCTTTCCGGGCTGAGTTGATTCTGGTATTTCCGGAGCTTAGGGGCGATTGCTATGTAGTGCGCGAGAGCAAAGTGAATGTACGCTAATAGTTGATATTATGGATTTATACGCAAATAATATGATCGAATTTGATCAGGAAAAAACAGAAAAGCTGGCCGTACATTACAAGGCTACGCTTGAACTTTTAGGCGAGGAGCCTGAACGGGAAGGCTTGTTAAAAACGCCGACCCGCGTTGCCAAAGCAATGCAGTTTTTGACACAGGGTTACTCCCAGGATCCCCGGAAAATTATCGAGTCCGCCATGTTCACCGAAGATTACAAGCAGATGGTGATAGTGAAGGATATTGATTTCTATTCGATGTGTGAACACCACATGCTACCTTTTTTCGGGAAAGCGCATGTGGCTTATATTCCCAACAAAAAAATCACCGGCCTCAGTAAGCTGGCCCGTGTGGTGGATGTGTTTGCGCGCCGCCTGCAGGTGCAGGAGCGTTTGACCACTCAAATTAAAGATTGTATTCAGGAGACATTAAATCCTCTGGGAGTTATTGTGGTGATTGAAGCTCAACACCTTTGCATGCAGATGCGCGGTGTGCAGAAACAGCACTCTGTCACTACCACTTCAGACTTTACCGGTATTTTTGAACAGGCAAAAACGCGCGAAGAGTTTCTGAAACTGGTAAAAGCTTAGGCCGGATACCTATTTTATCCCTCAATTGATGAGAAACAAAAATATAAGAGGCGGCTGTTTTTTCACCCGCCTGTTACTTCTTTTCATAATGCTGGCTATGCAGGCTACTGTTCTTGCCCGGGTTCAACTGATTCCGGATGAGGCCCTGTGGCATGTGGATGAGCAGAGAAAGTTTGTTTTAATCAATCAGGATCCGATACATTTTTCCGGAATTCTGGAACAAGGACAGTATTTTGAAACTGTTTTGCTGGGAGAAACCACGTTCCTCTTTAGCGAAAGCCAGTATGAACTTGCATACGGAATCTCCTACACCCTGATCCATTCCGGTTCAGGCAGCACTTATCGGCTTTTTTTCACCCCGCTGCCTGTTGTGCATATCTCTACTCCTCATACCATTGTTGATGAGCCTCGTGTGCCGGCCACTTTCACGCTGGTGGAAAGTGATGGCTCAAAACTGGAGTCAACTATCGGGGTTGAATACAGGGGTGCTTATACCCAGTCGCTCGAAAAAAAATCTCTTAGAATTGAGTTTTGGGAAGATGAAACCGGCGCAGAGACCCGCGATGTGCAGCTGCTCGGGATGCGCAGTGATGATGACTGGAACCTGCAGGCGATGTTTAACGAACCGCTGCGATTCAATAATGTTATCGGTTTCAAACTTTGGGGGCTGATCGACAAACTTTATTATGCCGGCAGTGAGCCGGATGCCCGCAATGTGGTGGATATGAAGTATGTCGAGCTTTTTGTGAATGATGACTACCGGGGTATTTATGCGCTGGGCGAGAGGATAGACCGGAAGCAGTTGAAATTAAAAAAGTTTAAGGACGGCAATATTCGCGGTGAATTGTATAAAGCCAAAACCTGGACTTCAGCAACTATGCTGAATGGGGTCTCTCCCTTTGATAACTCTCAACCGCTTTCGAATGGATGGGAGTATGTTTATCCGAAAGAGGATGAAAAAATAGATTGGAATGCGTTTTATAACTTGCTTGTTTTTCTAACAGAATCCTCAGATACCGATTTTTTCACTCATTACGATGCTCACTTTGTTACCGGCAATGCTATCAACTATCTGATCTTTATCAATCTGGTAAGGGCGCAGGATAATAGTGGTAAAAATACTTTTATTGCACGTTATAAAGAGAATGAACCCTATTTCTATGTTGCCTGGGACCTTGACGGAACCCTGGGAGTGAAGTGGGACGGGACCAATGATCCTGTGACAAACAGTTTTCTCTCAAACGGAATGTACAATCGCTTGTTAAAGGATGACTCTTATAATGGTTTCAGATCAAAACTGAAAAGACGCTGGTTGCAGCTTCGTGATCATATGATAACTTACGATCAAATCGCCGGAATGATGGACATCCAACATGATTTTTTGAAAAATATTGCTGCTTATGAACGTGAGGAGATGCGTTGGGAGAGCTATGAGTATGATCCGGCA
>CAYPPC010000053.1:0-5400 GCA_964412435.1 uncultured Paludibacter sp. | reverse complement strand
CAGCTGAGTTATCAGAAAAACTGGCTGGCCGACCGGCTTACTTATCTGGACAGTTATTTTGAAGGGCTCTATACCGCCGTCAGCGCACAGAATGCCGGGGAGAAGCTCAGTTTCTATCCCGGGTTAGTCAACGAAAACCTGACAGTTATTCCGGCCGTGGCGACAGACTTTGTGATTTATTCACTGATCGGACGGGTGGAGCTTTACGGGAAATTATCAGCCGGTGAAAATCATATTGTGCTGACCAGTTTGCAGCCAGGGACCTACATTTTCAGACTGGCTACCGGTGAAAGCTTTAAGTTTATCAAGCGATAAAAATCGTTCGTTCGGTTTCATGCTGTAGTGCAGAAAAAGACCTTATCTGCGGCGTGGCACAAGTTGCCCGATGCAGAGCAGAAAACCTCCCTTTCTCAAAGTAGCTGTTTGCTATACAAGATCACCATTAGTTGATTATCAGGATTTTTGCGTGCGCACTCTCTTCACCATCCGGAGAGATGCATAGGGCAATATAAACCCCGGTGCTCACTTTTTGATTGTGTTTGTTGCGTGCATTCCAGGTGGCTATACTACCATTAGATTGAGTCTCAAACACCAGGTTTCCTGCGGTATCAACAATCTTTACCTGGGTTTTATCAACCAGGCCGGCAATGGTAATTACTCCCTCAAAATTCTCCCGCACAGGGTTGGGATATGCATGCACATTGGTGAACACGCTGTGCCCCAGCGCAGCGTCACTTTGATAGGAGATCAGGCCTTTGTCGGTGCCAATAAATACTTCACCGGAAATGGGGTGGATAGCTATTGACAAAATCTCATTGGAGATCAGCGGACTGTTGTCTGTGGTGAAGTGCCGGAGGGTTTCAAGCCCGTTTTCAGAGACCAGATAGATGCCCGATCCCTGAGTTCCCAGCCACTTTCTGTTAGCGCCGTCCACTGCAATTGCCTTGATATGTTCATCTTTCAGCAGATAGTCACCCAGCCCGGTTCCGTCGTGCCGGGGAATTATCACCCGGTTGATCTGAAAATCAGAGTCAAAAACTTTATCCGGATTATTAATTACCAGGGGCCCCATGTCAGTCCCTATCCAGATGGAACCATTTTTATCCTGGGCGATACTGTAGAAGTAATTAGGGGTTATTCTTAAAAGATCATTGTTGGCGAAATAGTTGAATGATGTATGGAATACATATTTATCATCTCCGGTAGTTTCGAGCGTACCGTTATCGTCAAGAACAACAAGTCCCGGATTATGACGCGCAGAAAGCAACCATTTTTGCTGGGGCTTTTTACCGGATATCAGTATTTCACTGACCGTAGGCAGGTTATTTACCTTTGTGCTTCCCAGCTTCATCCAGCTGCCATCTTTTTTTCTGATTTGAAAAAGTGAAGGTGTTCCGGAGCTGCTGAACCAGATGTTGCCATCTTTGTCATAAACACCGGCATCGTTTCGCATATAGTTCAGGCGACTGTTCGACCCGGGCAGCACAGATTCCAGCGTGCTGTTATTCATATTATGCCAAAAATAGAACTGGTTATTCTTAAACTCAAAAACACCATTACCATAAGAAGGGATATGAAAATGATTTTTATCCTCCGGATCGACAGCAATATTCATAAAGTCTGCCGCCATATGCAACGTATTCTGTGTGACTTCTTCATTTTTTATTTCGTGCCAGATACCCTCATCCAGGTAGGTGACTATTCCGGGCAGGAAGTATCTGTCAGCCCACCGGCCTCCCTGAAGCATAAAAAGTCTCTCTTCTCCAAATTTTAATTTGTAGGAGCTATTGGTAGCAGGACCATTGGGTTTGAAAGAGCTGACTTCCCGGTTTTGGGAATTAAACAGAGTCACTCCCTCGTCGTTGCCGCCCAGCCAAAACTCTTTGTTTTTTTTATCGTAGAGCCCGGTAATTAGTCCGGTCATACCCTGAAACTCTGTGGGTGAAAAAGATTCATCCCAGTAAAAACTCTGATCCGGTGTGTGGGTAATCAGGTACTTATCGCTCACCTGAATATGGGTCAGGTGATACGGAAAATCAATAGCACTCCAGTTGTTATCACTGCCTCTTCTGTAAAGAAAATGATTGCGGAACAGAATAAGTTCGTCTCCATAAGTGTAGAGTGCCTGCAATTCACCGTTTCCGGGAAGTCCCGGCATCAGGTTCCACCGCTCATAACTGATCAGGAGTGGGTCATTCAAATCAGCTGTAAAAACTCCAAAAGCGGTCAGGGCGTAGAGCAGACCATTCTGTTCGGCGAGAGTCAATACTTTTACTTCAGAAGCATTGGGGCCAATGTAATAGGTGTCTTTGATCTGTTTTTTGTCCAGGTCAAGAACCAAAATGCCGAAGTCAGTAGCCAGATAGGCGTTCCTTTTATGAAACAAAATATCATTGACCGCTTTGTCGGCACTCATCTGTTTGCTGAAAAAATCAGGAAGGTTAAAAATTCCGTTACTGCTTAAAAAGTCGATATGTCCGTTAGCATAAGTGATAAGCAGGGTAGAGGAGCTTTCGTCGTAGGCAATGTTGGAGATGTTGTTTGAGGTCAGTCCTGTCAGCTTGCTGTATGTGTCAATGCTGTTGTCTCTTTTGTCGATGGAAAACAATTTACCTTCGCTCACTGCAAAGAGTTTGTTTTCAGATTGTGCCAATCGTTCTACCTGATTGTAGGCAAAGTGCATGCGCCATTCGCCCATCGCCACCTGGCTCCGAACTGAGAGGGCAATCCATAAAATAGCTGAGGATAGTATTATTCTTTTTAACATATAGTTCGATGCGATAAAAGTTCTTCTAACTATTTTATAACAGAAAACTGGCGGTTTTATTGTAAACAGTCCGGCTGACTCTGAGGAGCCTGTTAACCAAAATGCTTTCTGAGTTTGTCAATAGCTATGGCTCTGTGGCTGATGCTGTTTTTTACATCGGCACTGAGTTCGGCAAAGCTTTTTGTGTAACCTGCAGGTACGAAAACCGGATCATAGCCAAAGCCGGCACTGCCTCTTTTTTCAGTGATGATTTCACCCCGGGCAATGCCTTCAAAGAGAGTGTGTTCTCCCTCTTCAACCAATGAGATAACGGTTCTGAACTGTGCTTTGCGGTTGCTGACACCCTGTAGCTCGCCGAGCAGTTTCATCATATTTCTTTCAGAATCGGAGGGCTCGCCTGCATAACGTGCCGAAAACACACCGGGGCGCATATCAAGCGCTTCCACTTCGAGACCGGTATCATCAGCAAAGCAGTTGTAGCCATATTTATCGTAGATAAATTGTGCCTTCATCCTGGCATTCTCCTCGAGTGTGTCTGCCGTTTCCGGAATCTCTTCGTGGCAGCCGATGTCGTTCAGGCTCATTAGCTCAACTTTCCCGGAAAGAATGGCGCGGACTTCATCTAATTTATGCGGGTTGTTAGTGGCAAAAACAATTTTTTTCATCAGCTTCTGTGTGGTGTGAAAATAAAATTCTGCTGGGCTTGCCCGACAGAATAAATATCCTTTAATAGCTCTGCCTGAATTACCAAAGCTGATAGGTCAGTGTTACAGAAAAACCGTTGTTAACCTTGTTGGGTTTCAGGTTTACTGCCGGAATTCCGGTTTCAGACTCAATCATTTCAAGCCGTTTTTTGCTGGGGTCATTTTTTTGCAATCCCCGGTTCCAGTGGGCCGAAATTTGAAGCTTTTTGATAAACTCAACACCTCCGCCAAAACTATATCCGTAGTCCAGCCGTTCCATCGCATCTTCAAAGCTCTCAGCATGCACAATATCACCCAGAGCGTCTTCAAAAATGGTTTTCCCCTGAAGCGCATAGGCTCCGTAAACTCCTCCGGTACCAAATACGCTGACTACACCTCCGAGGTTGAGTTTTAGTCTGAGGTTAATTGGTAACTCCAGATAGTTCAGCTCATTATATCCTTTGATAATGCTCTCTTTGACATTGTCTTTATCAAAAGCAAAAGTACCGCCTTTTTGAGTCAGAATCAGGCCGGTTTCAAATCCCACTCCCGATTTTTGGGGATTTAGCTGATATACTAATCCCAGGTTAAATCCGGTGAGACTGTTACCTTCAAGCATGGAGTGTACAGACTCATTGCTGAATGAAAATTTCTGATCAGCAATATTCACACCGGCACGAATACCCAGTTGTGCAAAGCTTGTGCTGCTGATGAGCAACAGGAGCAGTATGAATAGATTTCTTTGTCTCATTATTATATGTATTTAATAAGAAAAAATTATGCTTTCCCGGAACGCTTACGTTCATGTTCTTTCAAAAGAACTTTTCTGAGGCGGATGCTGTCTGGGGTCACCTCAACATACTCGTCCTCCTTGATATACTCCAAAGCTTCTTCGAGGCTGAAAATTACGGGCGGTGCAATTCTTGCTTTATCATCGGTGCCCGAGGCTCTCATGTTCGTCAGCTTTTTTGATTTGCAGATGTTGACAACTACATCACCCTCTTTGTTGCTTTCACCAATTACTTCCCCTTCATAAACCTCATCCTGCGGATGAATAAAAAACTTGCCACGGTCCTGCAGCTTATCAATGGCATATGCAAATGCCGTGCCTGTTTCAAGGGAAATAATAGAACCGTTGGTCCTTTTTTCAATCTCTCCTTTCCAGGCCTGGTACTCAATAAAGCGGTGCGTCATAATTGCTTCTCCTGCTGATACAGTTAAAACATTATTCCGGAGTCCGATAATTCCCCGGGAGGGGATGTGAAACTCCAGCTGAATTCTATCGCCCACTACATTCATACTTAGCATTTCACCTTTTCGGTGGGCCACCATCTCAATAATTTTTCCGGAACTCTCTTCGGGCAGGTTGATACTCAGCAACTCCACCGGCTCGTGTTTCACGCCGTCAATCTCTTTGACAATTACCTGTGGTTGACCGACTTGCAACTCATAACCTTCGCGGCGCATGGTTTCAATCAGAACGGAAAGGTGCAGAACGCCACGTCCAAACACATTCCAGGCGTCGGCAGAAGCGGTTTTTTCTACACGAAGAGCCAGGTTTTTGTCCAGCTCGCGCATCAGACGCTCTTCGATGTGGCGGGAAGTGACATATTTACCCGATTTTCCGAAAAAGGGAGAGTCGTTAATGGTGAAAAGCATACTCATCGTGGGTTCATCAATATCAATGGTTGCCAGCGGCTCAGGATCGTGAATATCGGCAATGGTATCACCAATTTCAAAACCATCGATACCCACTAAAGCACAGATATCGCCCGATTCTACTTTGTCTGTTTTCGTGCGTCCCAGTCCGGTGAAAGTGTCCAGCTCCTTGATTCTGGTTTTAACCACTGAGCCGTCCCGTTTGCAGAGACTTACCTGCATGCCTTCAGTCAGCGTGCCGCGATGAATGCGCCCCACAGCAATTCTGCCCACATAAGGCGAGTAGTCCAG
>CAYPPC010000052.1:6724-13806 GCA_964412435.1 uncultured Paludibacter sp. | reverse complement strand
TCCAGCCTGCGTACACGACTAAGCACACAAAAAGCTGGGCTGAACGTAGGCATGAACACCATGGTGCTCGATATTAACCAGGGCGCCTGGAAACTGGAAACAGAGCGTGGTGTGGTAATGGACGGCGACAAGCCGGAGCATATTCTGGAGGCTATTCCGGTGATGGCATCCTACTGCGACCTGATCGGTGTGCGCGCTTTTGCTCAGTTTGAAAGCAAAGAGTTCGATTATAACGAAACCATTTTAAAGCAGTTTATCGAGCATAGCGGTAAACCAGTTTTCAGCATGGAAGGTGCCACAGCGCACCCTTTGCAGGCTTTTGCCGATCTGATTACGATTGAAGAGTATAAAAAAACAGCTCGTCCGAAAGTGGTGCTTACCTGGGCGCCTCACCCGCGCGCTTTGCCGCAGGCGGTACCCAACTCATTTGCCGATTTTATGAATGAGGCGGATGTGGAGTTTGTAATTACACACCCGGAAGGTTATGAGCTGAGTGAGCAATTTGTGCGTGGAGCACGTGTGGAGTACGACCAAATGAAAGCTTTTGAAGGGGCGGATTTTGTTTATGCCAAAAACTGGTCCGCTTACCGGGATCCGAACTATGGAAAAATACTCTCAACCGACCGCAACTGGACGGTTTCGGAGCGACAAATGGCGGTGACCAACAATGCACATTTTATGCACTGCCTGCCGGTGCGCCGCAATATGATTGTGACCGATGATGTGATTGAAGGTCCTCAATCGTTAGTCATTCCCGAAGCGGCTAACCGTGAAATTTCGGCACAGGTGGTGATAAAAAGGATGCTGGAAGCGCTTTAATCCCCACTCGTAACCTCTCACGCTTACGACGAAACTCGGCAAAGGGGGAAATTAGAGAGGAAAGAAAGATTTCCGTAATAAATTTAATATCCTTTTTTTCTTTAAATAAACAATAAAATTAATCCAATGCTCAGTAAAATTTTACAACAAGAGCAAATATAAAAAAACATGACATCAACAATTCCTTCTCAAACAATCGAGAAAATAGCCGCATCGTTTCGAAATGTTCCTGACTTTCCAAAAGCGGGCGTACAATTTAAAGATATCACCACCGCATTAAAAAATCCGGAGATTTTGCATGAAATGGTGGACATTTTATACGAATATTATAAAGACAAAGGCATTACCAAGGTGGTGGGTGTGGAGAGTCGCGGTTTTGTAATTGGCGGCATTCTGGCTTATAAATTGAATGCCGGATTTGTGCTGTTGCGTAAACCTGGCAAATTGCCTGCCGATACCTACAGCGTGAAATATGAGCTGGAGTACGGCTTTGATGCCCTCGAAATTCATAAAGATGCCATTGAACCAAATGATGTTATTTTACTGCACGACGACCTGCTCGCAACGGGCGGCAGCGCCAATGCTTCGCTGCAACTGCTGCGTAAATTTGGTGATAACCCCATTCATGTAAGCTTTTTAATTGAATTGCTTGATTTAGAGGGCGTAAAACATTTGGGAGAAGCGAAGGATATCTTCTCTTTGGTACAGTTTTAATCGATTTTAGAATGACAAAAGATATAAAAGAGGCACTTACGCTTATAAAAGTAGGTGGAAAAATAGTTGAAAACCCGGACGAGCTGCAGCAGTTGCTGCACGATTTTTCAAAAATTCCGGGACACAAAGCTTTGGTGCATGGTGGCGGTCGCTCGGCAACGGCGATCGCAGAAAGATTGGGTATCAAATCGAAAATGGTGAACGGACGCCGCATTACCGATCGCGCGATGCTGGAGGTGGTGACTATGGTGTATGGCGGACTGGTCAACAAGCAGATTGTAGCCGGTTTGCAGGCAGTTGGCCTGAATGCCCTGGGTCTGACCGGTGCTGATATGAACTATATGCGTTCCGAAAAACGTCCGGTGCAGGAGATTGATTACGGCTTTGTGGGCGATGTAAAAGAGGTGAATGCCGATATTCTGGCTGATTTGATCGGGAAAGATATTACGCCGGTACTGGCTCCACTTACGCATGATAAACAGGGCAACATGCTCAACACCAATGCCGACACCATTGCAGCCGAAGCAGCCAAGGCACTGGCTAAACACTTTGATGTTACGCTTATTTACTGCTTTGAGAAAAAAGGCGTACTCGCGGATGAACATGATGATGAGAGCGTAATTGAGCATATTAATCCCGAAATCTATAAAACTTTGTTGGATGATGGTGTAGTTTCAGGCGGCATGATTCCAAAGTTAGACAACGCTTTTGATGCACTCAATGCGGGTGTTTCAGCGGTAATTATTACCCGTGCCGATAAATTAGGTGAAGATGGAGGGACGAGGATTACCAGCTAGCCCATCTCCTCCTAAAGACAGCCCCCAGCCCCCAAAGGGGGAGTTTAAGTGCGGCTTATTTGTCATTGTCTATTTAATTTTACTAATTAACTAAGTTAGCTTACAATATACCAAAACATTTTTTATGCCTCTATTTAATATTAACCAGAACGAACACCTTGAAATAATAAAGGAAGTTCCATTCAAGTTGGAAAAAGAGATACAAACTCTTACTGAGAAAAATCTTAAAATTATTTTTGGCTTGGAATTAGTATGTACTGAGTTTTCTGTAGGAAATTTTCGAATTGATACATTAGCTTATGATAAAGAATCTTCAAGCTTTGTGATTATTGAGTACAAAAGGGACAAAAACTTTAGTGTTATTGATCAGGGATATGCATATTTGTCTTTAATGCTAAACAATAAATCTGATTTTATACTTGAATACAACGAGAACTCCAAAATAAACTTAAAGCGTAAGGATGTAGATTGGTCTCAATCAAAAATCCTATTTGTTGCTCCAAGTTTTACTACTTACCAAAAGGAAGCTATAAATTTTAAAGATCTCCCAATAGAATTATGGGAGGTTAAAAGATACAGTAATAAAACTGTTAGTTACAATCAAATAAGAACTTCCGGAGCCAAAGAGAGTATTAAAACTGTTAGTAAATTTGATTCGGAAATGGAAATAGTTTCAAAAGAAATCAAAATTTACACAGAACAAGAGCATATTGACAAGGGAAGTGAAGAGATAAAAGAGCTCTATAAAAAGCTAAGAAATGCTATTCTAAATTTAGATGAATTGGAAATAAAACCAAAGAAACTTTACGTCTCATTTGCAGCAACATCAAATATAGTAGATGTAAACATACAGCAAAGTCAATTGAAAATATGGATTAATTTACGAAAAGGCGAACTAGATGATCCAAAACAAATTTGCAGGGATGTTTCTACAACAGGGCATTGGGGAAATGGTGATTATGAAATTTCCATGAAAACAGATGAAAACCTTGAATATATTTTGAGCTTAGTTAAGCAGTCAATCAAAAACAAAAACAGTTAAACTATTAATAAATAACACAAAAGTCCCCCTCGGGGGATTTAGGGGGCTTTTTTACATGAACATCAAACTAAACAAAACCGCAGCGCAAATCTTATCGATTGCAGCCTTGATTATTCTTTTGCTTGGGGCTTCTTTTAAGTATTTATATGTCCTGCAAAAAGGTAATGATCTTATTAGTAATATGGAGGTGCTCAGTCTTTTACTTCTGAGTCCATTGGCTATGGTTCGCTATTGGGGAGCAGTTATTGCCGGCTTTTGGCTTTATTTTCAGGCCGGGAAATTGGATGAAAATCCATGGACCTGGTTTTTTCTTGGGATATTGGGTGGGACATGGGTATTGATTCCTTTTTTTCTTCACCTCTTTATGAAAAAGGAAGAGATGGAACCTGATTTTTTACATCTTTTCCAAGGTGCATTGATCATTTTAATAATCCAGGTTTTTCTTAATGCCACATCACTTTATATCCAAAGGATACCGGCACTTTTTACAGACAATATCAATATCTACGAAAAAATGAACTTTAAAGCCATTGCATTTAGAGCCAATTACCATGTTATTCAGTTTTTAGTATTGAATATCAGTTTATGCTTTTTGATATTCAAAAATCTGCAGAAAAGGCCGACCGGCAACAAAATTCTCTGGTTAACAACCACCCTTTTCAGTGGTTTAATTGCCTTTGTTCTGTACCAAATTCAATTACTTACTTCCCAAAAAAAGGAAATTGATGAAAACGCTAATAACCAATCAATTACATAATTTCATGCGAAAAAATCACTTTTCTCTGTTTTTAAGTTTTATCCTGCTTTTTGCATTCCCGCCCCGACAGGCAAATGCTCAGGCTACGGCACTCCAGGTTATCCCGGAAGTGCAGCATTTTACCGCTTCGGGCAGTTCACTCAGTTTAGGCAAAAGCCTTAAAATTCGGGCGGACATTTCCAAAAACGACAGTCTGCTGAAAGTTGCGGAACAACTCAAAGAGGAGTTGAATACGATGTTTAGCATCAAAGCCAAAGTTGTTACCGTAAAAGGTAGTGAATCCTATTCTAAAAACGATATTTTGCTGACTTACAGCACTTCTACTCTCGAAAATTTTGAGGCTTACGATATGCAAATTGGTGTCGAAAAGGGTATTGTAATTGCCGGTGCCAGTCGTACCGGAACCTTTTGGGGCACGCGCACCTTGTTGCAGTTAGTTGAAAATCATCAAAACAGCATCCCTACCGGACAAATCAGTGATTATCCCAATTTTCCCAATCGTGGATTTATGATTGACGCCGGACGGAAGTTTTTCAGCATCGATTTTTTGCGGAATTATGTCAAAATTCTGGCTTATTACAAAATGAATGAGTTGCACGTTCACCTGAACGACAACGGTTTCAAACAGCACTACAACAACGACTGGTCAAAAACCTACGCTGCTTTTCGTTTGGAAAGTGAGACCTATCCCGGTTTGGCTGCTAAAGACGGGCACTACACCAAAGCAGAATTTCGCGACCTGGTGCTGCTCGGAATGGAAAACGGAGTCAACGTAATTCCTGAAATTGATATTCCGGCACACTCGCTCGCTTTTACGCGCTACAACCCGGAGCTGCAGGCCTCTGCACCCTACGCCGAGGATCACCTCGATATTTTGAATGATAAAAAGGTGCTGACCATTTATCACTTTTTCGATCGTCTGTTTGATGAGTATATTGTGGGCGAAAACCCTGTTTTTGCCGGCCCGGATGTGCATATCGGCACCGATGAATATGTAAAAGAGGGACAAATCCGTGATGTGGACGATGCGCAGGCACGCCGTTTTCGCGAGTTCACTATCTATTATCTTAATTATATCGCCCGTTCGGGCAAAAATCCGCGTTTATGGGGCGGTCTGAAATGGCTGAAAGATAATCCGGTTACCACGGTGCGCCCGCCCAACAAAAACACGGTGATGAACTCCTGGAGTGTAGATTGGGTGGATGCGGAGGAGATGCTTAAAAAAGGCTTTAACATCATCAACACGCTCGACCAGCAACTCTATATTGTGCCGGCTGCAGGTTATTACCGCGATTTCCTCGATGTTGAAACGCTTTATAAAGTTTTCCGTCCGGAGAATGTATCGCCCTGGCAAACTTTACCTGAAAATACCCCCGGATTGCTTGGTTCTACCTTTGCAGTGTGGAATGATGTCTGCGAAAACGGTATTTCGCAGCAGGATGTGCACCACCGTGTGATACCGGCTGTAAAAGTGATGAGCACCAAAAACTGGAATCCAAAACCGGCACGCAGTTTTGAAGATTACAGCCGGCTGGCACAACAATCGATTGACGCACCGGGAGTCAATCTATCCGGAATGTACAAAGACGAAGATCTGCAAAATATCACTGCTCGCCTGGGTAAAAAGGCGGTAAAACTGAACGGCAGAAAAGCAATTAATCTGGGTGGTTCGGATGTAGGTTACAATTATGAAATCTCCTTTATGATTAACCCGGCCGTTAGTGCCAAAAAAGATGCAATTCTCTTCCAAAGCGAACAGTCACGCATCACATTAAATACCAATGGCAGCGGTAAATTAGGCTTTTACCGGGACGGTGTAACTTACACCTTCAATTTTGAGCCGACAATCGGACAATGGCAAAAAATCACCTTGAGCGGCGACTATAAAAGCGTTGCATTGGCTGTGAATGATGAGCAGGTGGAGCGACTGACCGCTTACCGCAAAACAGAGGGGCTGCCCAATGGAATTAACTTCCAGCAAACGCTCTTTTTCCCCTTGCAAAAGTTAGGTGATAAGCGCAACGGATTTGTTGGTTCGGTAAAAGAGTTGGAGGTAAAAATTATCGATCCCGAAGCAGCTAAAAAAGAGTTTTTACAGACCAAAACAGAGCTGAAGCCAGGTAAATATTTTATCAAATCGGGTGATTTGTACCTCAGTAATCGTGCTGAAAAAGGGGAAGCACCTCGTTTTGAAGCAAAAGCAACAAAGGACGAGGATTACTTGTTTCAAATTGAAAAAGTGGCTGAAACCGACCGTTATCGTATAATAAGTGCCACAGACAGTGATAAATATATCAACGAAATTGCTATGTTTGGGAAAAATCCTTACAGTCCGCTGTGGAATACTTACCTGCTTTATGAAAAAGCGGGACAATTTGCCATTCAAAATGGTGGCAATGGCGGTCGCGGATTCTGGCAGGTTTCCGGTAACCGAATTCAGGCCGGAGCAGAGAATTACAGTGAGGAGAGTTACTGTTTTGAGATAGTAGCTGTAGAGTAAATTAGATAACGTAAGTTTAACTTAAGGTAGAAATAGATATCAGCTAATAAGGTTCAATTTCTCTCTCTATTCGCGTTCTACTAAGGTTATTTTTTATATAAATAAGGTTTCATTCAGATGGAAAAAACCTTATTTCAAAATTTTCAACCTTAGTAGAATAAACAAAGCAGAATATCCAAGACCTTATTAGCTTATTAGATTTGAAAATAAATGGTTTTATACTATAGGCTATATCAAACTCACGTTAATTTAGTCCTGCCCTCCGGGCAGTGATTAGTGCTATTATTTTATCCACAGGTCGTTGACCTGCGGTTATCAAGATTTGGCTTTTCAAGCCGGATTTAGTTCGAAAATTGAAGCATATTTATATCCAGTAAAAAAGGAGCGATGATGTTTAAAGAAGAAAGCAAAGAAGCAATTTCACTACTGAAAAAGATGATCGCCACACCTTCG
>CAYPPC010000052.1:0-6710 GCA_964412435.1 uncultured Paludibacter sp. | reverse complement strand
TTTAGTCGCGAAGAGGAGCAAGTGGCGACATTGGTGGCAGAGTATATCCAATCGCAGGGCTACACGCCACAACGCATTGGAAATAATGTGCGCGTGGATGGTCCTTACGATCCGTTGCGCCCCACTCTACTGCTCAATTCGCATATCGACACGGTGAAACCGGCTTCAGGCTGGAAAAACGGTGATGAATTCAAAGCTGATGAGCGCGATGGCAAGCTTTACGGACTGGGCAGCAACGATGCCGGTGCTTCGTTAGTCTCATTGATGCAGCTCTTCTTTATTCTTGAAAAACGGGAACAGGCCTATAACTTGATTTTCCTCGCTTCGGCAGAGGAAGAAGTTTCCGGGAAGAATGGTGTGGAGCTCGCTTTGAAAGAACTGCCGCCAATCGATTTCGCCGTGGTTGGTGAGCCCACCGGAATGCACCTCGCTGTAGCCGAAAAGGGGCTGATGGTGCTCGATTGTGTAACGCATGGTGTTTCCGGTCACGCCGCCCGCGAAGAGGGCGAGAACGCCATCTATAAGACTCTGCCGGTCATTGACTGGTTTCGCACGCACCGTTTTGAGCGTGTTTCCGATTTTTTGGGCGAAGTGAAGATGAGTGTTACCCAAATTGAAGCAGGAACACAACACAATGTGGTACCTGACCAGTGCAAATTCGTGGTGGATGTACGGGTCAATGAGCTGTATCAAAACGAGGAGCTGCTGCGTATTATCAAAAGCGAAGCAGATTGTGAAGTGAACGCCCGCTCCACACGTCTAAACTCATCCGCCACACCACTCACCCACCCCATTGTGCAACGGGCAGAGCGCCTGCGCCGGGAAGTTTACGGCTCACCTACCCTCTCCGATCAGGCCTTGATGCCTTTCGATACAGTAAAGATTGGTCCGGGTGAATCGGCACGCTCGCATACCGCTTATGAATATATTGAACTAAGCGAAATTGAAGATGCTCTTGAGATTTATTACCATTTGTTGGATGGTTTGGAGTTGAAATAAGGAATCACAATTATTATATATAACAAAAAACAGGGCACTTCTATGAAGTGCCCTGTTCTATTATATAGCTAGGATATTACTCTTTAATCACTTTGATTGCAGAATATACCTGATTGTCTTTTACAATTTGCATCATGTAAGTACCCGGTGCAGCATTAACACGGATATTTACGAGATCACCTGCTACGACTTTAACGTTTTCATTTTGAATCATTTGGCCGTTCAGGTTAATCAAACGCACAGAGTAAGTTCCGGCTTCTTCGAATTTCATGTTTACTGACTCCACGAATGGATTCGGATAAACCATCATTTCAGCAGCCTGATTTTTGTTTACTCCGGTAGGATTAGTAATAACCATATACTCAACGATATCTTTGCTAACAGTTGCCCAGGCGTTGCTAAGCTCCAGTCCGGCATTGAAAGTACCTCCGGTGAGATAAGTTACTTCAATCTGTTTTACGTCTGTATTTGCAGGCAGTTTAGCACCTTGCAGTTTCCATTTTGCAGTAGTTGTTACAGGCAGCGAACCAACGATACCGGTAAATCCGGGAACGTCATTGTCGGCTTCAGTAAGAACATATTCTGCACGGTCAGCTGTATTTTCACCACCACTATCCATAATTATAACCATGTCACCTTTCAAATCGGCGCCACCGGTTCCTTTATTTTCGAATGTGTTATCTTCTAACTTCTCTTCGAAAGTGTAGTAAGCGATCAGACCTGCAGGAGCAGTTTCATAACCTTGCATAGCTTCCTGAACTTCTGTGTCAGTCAATGCTTTGTCCCAAACCTGAACCTCATCGATCCAACCGTTAAAACCTGCTTTGTAAACACCACCACCACCGAAGAAGATGTCGGCTACAACGCTCTTGTCAATGCGGCTGTCAAACATATCTTCACGACGGGTAGAACCAGGATATACAGTTTCTGCCACTTTTTTACCGTTCAGATACATTTTCTGCTGCTTCCCGGATGTATGAGTTACCACCAGGTGATTCCAAACGCCCGGAGTTACGCTATAACCGGTACTCATCATATTTTCATTAGGATTATCGTGTGCTGACCAACCCATGGTGTTAAATGAAATCTCATTCGCCTCATGCAGCATGGTACCTTGCCACTCCGGACGAATTTGAACCCAGATATCACCCCAGTTGTTGTGTGGCCAGATATCAACAATAGTATTCTTACTGATTAAGTTAGTACCTTGCTTATCGTGTGAGTAATGTTCAACCTTAAACCATACGGCATAGGAATAGTCCAAAGTTGTTTGAGCCTCACCCGGAACACGGAACATTACAGGATCAGCAATGCGGAGACCGCGTGATACTGTACCTTCTCCATCTTTTGAAGTGTATGTAAATGTTACCGGTTGGTTTACCTCCTGCTCCTGAACATCTGAAGCAAAGCTCAGAATTTGTGGAACAGAACCTGTTGCTTCGGGAGTAATCTGAACGAAACCACGAATGATAGTTACTTGATTATCTTCATCTGTTACATAAAGGTCATACAGTCCAATTTCAGGAATAGTAGTTGTAATTGACAAAGAGTTAGTTTCTGTTGCTAAAGACTCACCATTGATTGGGTTTTTAATTTCCCATTTCGTGGCTGGTTTGTGAAGTTTATCTTCAAAGCTGAGAGTAAACTCTTCACCCGGCTTAATTACAGGCTTGTCAGCAACAACAGTTTCTGTGGGGTTGTTATAAGGAATTTCCTGATAATCACTCCACGCAATATCTGAACCGCCTTTTCCGTCAGGAGAAACTGCACGAACACCAAAGCGACCAGTGCGCTCACCGTTTTCATTCAGCGGTGCATCAATTACGTATGCAGCCCATGAAGTGGTAGCTGTCAACAGTTGTGGTTCATGATCTTTCTGTTGGAAATAGATCTCGAAGTACCAGGTATCCACCTCGTCGTTGTAAGTTTTTACACCGTTAGATTCATCTTTACTCTTGTAGAAGAGTTTGAAGTCAATCTGATTGTAACGACCGCGCAGGAAATCTATTTTTGTAATAGTCGGCTTCACTGTAGTAAAGTTCTGTGCAGGATTGCGAACAGCCATCTCACCTAATAACAGACCATAATCTGCTGTTGTGTTTTCGAAAGAAACACCCAACATTGAGATTACATCACCAGCTTCAACACCCAGCTCGGAAAGAGGAACTTCAAAAGTTACCCATTCACCGATTGCGTCAACAGTCGGAAGCGCTACTTCATGATATGTAGTAAGAGCACCTTGTTTGGCAAGGAAAATTTTAGCTTTTGGATCCAGATCATTCAGTACTTTGAAAGTTACAGAATAAGTGTAATCAGGTGCAACATCCAGTTTAGTTTTGAAAAGTTTCACACGTGAAAAATCAGTTGCTCCGTGAATTTTAAGAGCAGAACCACCAAACCAGGCATCGTCAAATACAAAATCAGCATTAATCAGACCATCCAGGTTAGCTTGTGTAACCTCATCATTGGCATCGGTGATCCACCAGCGCCATGTTGGCATAAAGTCCTGTGTGTTAATATTGTGCCATTTGTGATCAAATGTAGTCACTCCTTCATTGTTGAAGAAAAGACCGTTACCTAAGTTAAAGCGTGTTACAAAAGGAATGTGCTGCAAAGTTGATTTTGCAGTCAGCATGGTGCTAAAACCGTGGAAGTTCTTTAAATCTCCATTACCCAGTGATGTTCTTGTACGAATAGGTGGATTAAGACCCGGGTTACGGTTACCACCTGAGAAAGCAAGCTCCTGCTTCATCAGGTAAGCTTTTTGAATAGCGATATCAGAAGTTCCATCATCTGTTGCACTTTGATGCAGCAAACTTTGTGAGTGTGCTCCCCAAAGACCAATCGAAATTTTATTATCGGCCAGAGCAGACCAATTCTCATTATTGAATGCTCTACCTTGAATATCAAAACCGGCATAGAGGTCATAGCTGCTGCGGCCCATACTTTCAGCATAAGCTACAGAGTTTTCTAACGTCCAACTCATCCAGTTATAGTTGAAAAACAACATATCAGTTACAGGTGCATCTCCATCACCAAAAATTCCATCATTATGAGCAGCCAGTCCGCGGTCAAACGTAATTTGACCCACATCATTAGTTCCGTCATACCAGTGCAGTTGGAAATTCCAGTCAATTTTTGCTGCTTCTACTTTACATGCTCTTACAAAGTCAATCAGACCATTCATAAAAGTAGCGTTTGCTGTAAACTCTGAGTTTACTCCCAGTCCGTCAATACCGTAGTATTTCATCAACTTAACAAGTTTCTCAGTATATTTATAGGTACCATCTCCGTTTTTTTCAAACATACGATAGTAAATTTTTCCATATTCGTTAGTTGGGCTTAATGTAACAAATGCAGCCCATGGAACTGACATAACAGCTCCTACTTTCACACCATTCTTGTGTGCCACGTCACTGAGTCCGGCCGTAACTCGAATCCAGGGTGCAGTCCAGTTTCCGTGAATGTCCACATAAGACCACATGCTGAAGTTATCGCCTTCAAATGAATAACGTGGAAGTGCTTTCCATTTAGAAGTGGGGTCGTCAAGCGGCACCCACATTGCAAGTTTACGTTCTCTGTCTAGATTGGGTTTTACCTGATAATCACCATCTACAATACGTTCGAGCGGGCGAACGCGTGAGATATAAAACTGATCATCAAATTCATTGGTACCCGGAGGCGGTGTGCCCGGTTCCCAGTTTTCTAAGATTGAATAAATGTCGGTTGATCCCTCCGGAATATCATGTGGATGTTCCGGTGATCTTTGCGCCCAGCTTAAAGTAAACAGGGCTACCATCAGCGTCAGTAAAGAAATTCTTTTCATGAATTAATTAAGTAATTTGAATTGTTATTAATTGTATAAAGAGCGTACAACACGCCCTAAACCGGGCATGTTGCAGCTCATATTTTTAGTTTTTAAGAATATTATTTCTTAATCAGTTTGGAACTACGAACAACGTTGTTGTTCAACATCTTAACAATGTACATTCCCGGTTCGATGCTCTCCACATTAACAGTTTCGAGACTTCCTTTTTGTGTAAATGCCAGGCGACCTTCGAGTGTGTAGATCCATACTTGCTCTACATTTTCGAAATGCATCACATCCTGCACAGGGTTCGGGAAGAAATTAGAAGCACTGTTGTTACCTGTAATTTCATCTACATTGGTAGTATCTCTTACAGAATCCGGCTCATCAGCTTCTCCCTGGTCATGGTTATCAATAGCTACTCTCGGAGGATTGTCACCGGTAATATTTACAGTGAAATCAATAGAGAATCCTTTAGCAGTTAATCCACATGGGCCGGGGTGTGTAAACCAGGCATCAGAGAATACAATACGCATACGCAGTTCACCTGTGTTAGCGTCTTCTGGAACAGTAAAGCTATGAGTTACACCAGTTGTCTGGAACTCAGGTGTTCCGGCTCTTACAGTACCTAAATCGAAGATTGTCTCTTCTTCAGGATCGAAGTTACCGTCTTTATCCCAGTCGATATAAGCTTTCGCAAAACACCATTTCAGACCATCACTGAAATCAGCAGCTTTAAAGAAGAAGTCAAATGTCTGACCCTGCTCGGCTGTGAACGAGAAGTCTGTAGCGTCTTTATATTGTGAACCATCAGCAACGGGTACATCTGCAGTGTAGTTCAGATTGTCATCCAGACCAATGGTTTTCACCTCTGTCAGGTAACGCTGAACACGTGCAATATCAGCTCCTTCAGCATCCGGATTCATTTCTGATGTACAGTAGCGGTCATCTTTAAAATCAGGCAATGTTGAAGCATCAGCACGCGGTACTTCTACCCATGTAATCGGTGAGTAGGTTTTTCCGTCGATAGATACTGAACGAACACCAATAAAGGGCTGGTCTGAACCGTTGGCATCTTCGAATACAAAGTCACCTAAGTAGTTTGACCAGGAAGAGGTACGGGCTACTTCTGATACGCGTCCATCTTCACCGTTTTTGTACATAATCTGGAAGTGATCTACGTTAGCTTCGTCGTTGTAAACCAGACCTGTGCTTTCTGCGCGGGTGGATGGTTCAAGCGGGCTAACACTCCAGTTGAGTTTAACAGCCATAGTTTGCTTAGTTTCACGTTTAACCTCAACAATCAGGTTTTCAACCGGTGAAACATTAGTTACTTCACGATCATCTGTCAGTTCAAGTTTACCTACATACATGCTGTAATCAGCTACTTCACTTGCAGCTTTCACACGCAGACCAATATATTCAATATGATCACCTGTAGCAAAACCGGTCAGAGGCATAGTAAACTCTTCCCAGGTTCTACCGCTGGTGCTGCCTACTGAAAACTCGTGCCAGGTATTGTCATCTTTTTTCTTCAGAATCACATAAAGATTGGTGGGGTTTTCACCCTCTTTCAAGGTTTTAACAGCAACAGCTACCTTCGGGTTAGTTGAGCTAATCTCCAGGTCTGTACGATACAGAACAATGTCTGTTCCTCCTGTAGTTGCCTTACCGGTCAGTTCAATCATAGAACCACCTGTGTAAGCATCAATATGCGTGTAGTTTGGCTGAATGTCTTGTGAAACTGTAGTAGTATTGGCATCATAAACTAACCAGCGATAAGTAGGCTGATAGTCCTGTGCACCCATGTTGTACCAGTTACCAAAGGTTTTTTTACCTTTATAGTTGTAACGCTCACCATTACCCAGCTGGAAGTTGGTCAGGAAAGGAAGTTTACCCTGTA
>CAYPPC010000051.1:0-14067 GCA_964412435.1 uncultured Paludibacter sp. | reverse complement strand
GCAGAGCTGCAGTTTCCCGGTATGCGCAAAAACTTCCACGATGTGAGCGCTTCGCTGGGATCAACTTATAAGATCAACCACTACTTAAGCCTGAAAGCAAGTGTCGGAAGAGCGTTCCGTGCGCCGAATATCACCGAACTGGCCAGTAACGGCCTCGACCCGGGTGCGGCTATTTATTATAAAGGTAACCGCGACTTCAAACCGGAAGTGTCGCTGCAGCAAGACCTGGGAATTCAGGGAAATTTCACCAATTTCTCGGGTGAAATCAGCCTTTTCCATAACAATATATCCAACTTTATCTACCTGAAAGCGGTAGAGGGTGACGATGGAAAGCCAAAAACCGATCCCCAGGGTAATCGCTTTTACGACTATAAGCAGTCGGCTGCCGAACTCTTTGGAGGTGAAGCCTGGATCACTTTCCACCCGGAAGCACTCAAAGGACTGAGGTTCTCCAACAGCCTGGCTTTGGTTTATGGTTACAACCGCGATAAAGAGTTTGCCGGTCAAGGGGTGATGGGTGAATACCTCCCTCTGATTGCACCTCTGAACTTCAGAAGCTCGCTCACCTATGAAATCAATCTGGAAAAAAAGGGACTGAAAGCAATTATGCCCTCAATGGACCTGGAGTATTCGGCTGCGCAAAACCGCTACCTTGGTTTGAGTGGTACTGAAACACCCACAGGCTCATACACCCTGGTCAATATAGGTGTTCTGGCCAAGGTTCCTTATGCCAAAGAGAAGGATGAACTGCAGATTATGCTGCAGGCCAACAACCTCTTTAATGTGGCTTATCAGTCGCACCTGAGCCGGCTGAAGTACCTCGAAGACCATGACGGACCCGGAATTTACAATATGGGCCGCAATGTTATTCTGAAGTTGATTTTGCCATTTTAGGAATAGAAGAGTTTCCCGTAGATTTCGCAAATAAACGCAGATAAAATCAGCGACCATCCGTGTTGCTCGCATCTGTTTTATCCGTGTTCTATAAAAAACGGTACTATCCTGGGCTGACGACTTCAAGTTCGTCTGCACAGTAATAAATTGCAGAAGGTAAATGATAGGTTATCGCTTAGAAAGTGTAATGCTCACTTGGAGTGTACTGTCCACAAATTATAAAAATCAGTGACCATCCGTGTTGTTCGCATCCGTTTTATCCGTGTTCCATAGATATAAAAGAGGAAATCACCCCAATCTATAACTCCACTCCAAACCGGATATTACCAGAAAAGGAGTTAGGAATTCCACTCAATTTACCGGAAGGCGTGATAACATACTGAAAGCCGGGTTGCAGATAAAAACAACCGGTTACGGGCTTTTTCCAGGTGAATTCGATAAAAGATTCATGCCCTTTGCCTCTCTCCAGGCCCGCATAGGCAGCGCCCAGGCCGAGTTCATCATCTCTTTTTTTGCTCAGAAGTCCGTTCAGAATCACACCGCCGCTCAGGTAAACTTTGTTCATGCTGTAGTCTGCCGGACTGTAGCCCATCTCCGCAAAAGCATAGATCTCTTTCTCCTCCAGCTCCCACAGTTTCTGCTCATACGTAGCATAGATTCCGTGACTGATTTCACTGAGCGAGTCGGGGAAATGATCTGTAAAGGCTTTTTCTAAAATATGGTTGTTGCTAAAGAGTCCGACTTTGTATTTTCCCGGCAGGTTATTAACATCCACACGATGCTGTATTTCACTGACAAACAGCTGTCCGCTGCCCGGTTTCAAGGTCCACCGTCCGTTGAAGAAGTAGTTCTCTTTGTCGGTAGCCTTACCGGCATAAAAAGCGTTGAGCCAGGTGAGATTTTCGTTGATAAACCATTTGGTGGTAACACCTGTAGAGGTAAAAGGGTAGATAGGACCGTCAAAGTTGCCCGACAGAATCGGAGAAACGCCAAAAGAGCTGTGAACAAAAAGCTCACCCAGCTCCAGGTGGGCAGTCTCAATATTCAACTCCTGAATACCAATGGTAAATTCAAAGTTGCCAATCAGCTGTTTTAACCATAAATCCTGAATAAAGAGGTGGTTTCCCGCTTCGATACCGGAAATAACCTGAAAGTCGCCAATCAGCTCTTCCGATGCCGCCCGGCCGTGCGCATTGCTGAGGTTGAGGAGAAATGATCCTCCTTTCCACCAGCCCGCTTTTTCTGTATCCAGGTCGAGCTGCAAATGAGCCAGACCGATGTAGGCATAACCGCGGTCAACGCCCCCTTTGAAGTTGTATATGTTGTCGGCAGTGTACTCAAAACCGAGGCTTAGGGCTTTTTGCTGCGCCAGGCCTGATTGTGCAGCAAGGGTAGAGGAGAGAGAAATTAAAAAAATAAAAGCTGTCAGAAATAAATATCTCATAAATGAAAATTGAAATCCGGTGAAAATTAGTTTTCTGCGGTATCTCAAGAGGTTTTGTATTGTTCTTTGCAGCAGGTTGTCTGCTATGCTAAATAATTGTTTGTAAAACTTACAAAAATAAACAATTCTGTCGGAGCAAACAAAAATTATTAACAAATTATTTTGACAACTCTTAATAGAATGTAAAATCTGTGTGGGCTATCTCTGTAATCACCTCCTTTCTCTTGGGTTTCCGGAGATAAAGATTGACCCGGTGTGTGAGCCAGGCGCTGGCACTGCCCAAAACAGCTCCGGCCAGTACGTCGCTAGGATAGTGCACCCCCAGGTTCATCCGTGAGTAACTCACAGCGCCGGCCCAGGCAAATGCAGGCGTTGCGATATACCATTTGGGGTAGGCAATGGTGAGTGAGGTGGCGGTTGAAAACACGATGGAGGTGTGACCCGATGGCATGGAATAAGACTTTTCGATGGCGTAAGGGGTGATTAAGCCGGGATGGGCATCGTAGGGTCGCTCGCGCCGGATAGTTTTCTTCAAAAGGGTGGTGGTGAGAAAAGTGACTGCGCCAGAAGCGCCGATATAGATCGCTTTCTCCTGCAAATCCTTATCACCGGTAATCAGCGAGGCAACACCCATGCCTGCCGGCACGCCGACAGCAATTGCTATGGTAGAGTTCGATAATGCCAGTGAAGTGTTGCGAACTGTTTGCCCGGGGTAACTGTTTAACTTAACAAGCAGATCAATATCTGCATTTTGTGCCTGAACCGGCAAATTAAATAGTGCAGATATTGAGAAAAGCAGAATAATTGTTGTAATTTTACGCATTGTTCTCGTTTTTGGCAAAAATAGATTTTTTATTCGGCAAAAGCGTAGAAAAAGAGAGAGAATTTACACGAAAATGATAAAAATAGCGATTATTGGTCCCGAATCAACCGGGAAAACAGAACTCTGCAAAGCGCTGGCTGCACATTATGGCAGCAGCTGGGTGCCTGAACTGGCGCGCGACTATGTGGAGCAAAAAAACTACCACTACAATTTCGAAGATGTGGTTGAAATAGCCCGCTTGCAGATAGATGCCGAAGCGGAAGTGGAAAGCACTGGAGCTCCCTTCAGCAGCCCGGTCTTTTTTGATACAGATCTGATTATCACCAAGGTGTGGTTTGAGTATAAATACAAAGAGTTGCCGGCCTTTGTTGAAGAGCATTTGCAGCAACGTAGTATCGACTTTTACCTGATTTGCGAGCCTGATCTGCCCTGGGAGTTTGATCCGGTGCGTGAAAATCGTGATAACCGGGAGTTTTTCCTGGAGTGGTACCGCCGGGAGGTGGAAGCGCTGGGCACCCCCTACGGCATGGTCAACAGCACCGGTGATCTGAGGGTGCAAAATGCCATCAGCGAAGTTGATAATTTTCTGAATAACAAAAACCAGCGGGAAAACGGCAGTGGCAGACACGAGGCGACTGCTGTGATTGAAAGCGCAGTGTTGGCATTGAGCGAGAGCGAGAGTCTGAAAAAGGCCTGCCGCATGCAAAGTGAAAATCATGCCATGCCCTCTACGGATGTGATCAACCGCATCACCGGACTTTTACGCGCCATATTTTTCCCGGGTTATTTTGGCAATGCCTATATCAACTCCGAAAATGTGAGTGCTCATCTGGGGGAGCATGTAAATCTGCTTCACAGCTTGCTGAAACAGCAGATTAAAGCAGGTGTCTGCTTTGAAAACCGCGAGCAGGATCCCAATTGCAAAACGCTGGATAGCCTGGCCGAAGAGATAAGTCTGAAGTTTATCGGCAAGCTGCCGGGGCTGCGGGATATTCTGCATCTCGATGCTGTGGCGGCTTACAACGGTGATCCGGCCGCCAAAAGTGTCGGCGAAATTATTTTCTGCTACCCCGGAATCCGCGCAATCATCAACTATCGGGTGGCACACGAGCTGCTTCTGCTCGGAGTTCCTATCATTCCGAGGGTGATCACGGAGCTGGCCCATTCAGAAACCGGGGTGGATATCCATCCGGGAGCTACCATCGGGCACGCTTTTATGATTGACCACGGCACCGGTATTGTCATTGGCGAAACAGCGCGCATCGGTGACAATGTGCGCATTTACCAGGGGGTAACCCTGGGGGCCAGAAGCTTCCCGATGGATGCTGACGGCAATCCGATCAAAGGTATTGACCGCCATCCTAAGGTGGGCGACAATGTGATTATTTACTCTAACTCAACCATACTCGGAAATATCACCGTGGGCGACAATGCCGTTATCGGAGGTAATATCTGGGTGGACAGTGATGTGCCGGCCGGGGCTCGCCTGCTTCAAAAAAAGCGAGAAGAGCGGGTAAACGGTGAGCTGTAGTGTTCGCTAATAAATTGATAATAAAACCAATAAATAAACGCCCCGGATGGGGCCAGAGAGAATATGGAATTTAAAATGACAGCTAAAACCTTCAAAGGTTTGGAAGAGGTACTGGCCGAAGAGCTGACCGGATTGGGAGCCAATAATATTCAAATACAGCGCCGTGCCGTTGATTTTACCGGTGATAAAGCTTTGCTCTATAAAGCCAACCTGCACCTGCGCACTGCATCGCGCATTTTGTTGCCGCTCGATACTTTCAAAGTGAAAGATACGGATGACCTTTATGACAAAGTCAAAAAGATGGATTGGGAGAAGTATATGAATGTGAAAACCGGTTTTTCAATCGACTCAACGGTTTTTTCGGATACTTTCCGCCACTCAAAATTTGTCACTTATCGGGTGAAAGATGCTATTGTTGACTTTTTTTACGATAAGTACAGAGAGAGACCCAGTGTGAGACTCACCAATCCGCAGCTCTATATCAATGTGCATATCGCACAAAATATCTGCACCATTTCGCTCGACAGCAGCGGGGAGTCTTTGCATAAGCGTGGCTACAGAGCTGCTCAGGGCGAGGCACCTATCAGCGAAGCGCTGGCTGCCGGAATGATACTGATGAGCGGATGGCGTGGTGAAACAGTTTTTTATGACCCTATGTGCGGTTCAGGCACGCTGCTGATTGAAGCGGCTCTGATAGCGATGAACATTCCGCCCGGAATTTTTCGCAGCTCCTTTGCTTTTGAGAAATGGAGCGACTACGACGATGAACTGTTTCAGCAATTATACAATGATGACAGCGCCGAAAAGGAGCTGAAGCACGGCATTATCGGTTCCGACATCTCCATTCGCGCGGTGAAAGAAGCTGAGCAGAATATCCAGAGTGCGGGGCTCTCGAAGTACATTACTGTTCATCAGGTTGCCCTGCAGGATGCGGTGCCTCCTGTGGATAAGGCGATAATGATTACCAATCCGCCCTACGGCGAAAGGATCAACCCCCGGGATATCAATCAGCTCTACGCAGATCTGGGCACCTTTTTGAAGCATAAATTTAATGGAAACAGAGCATGGGTGATTAGTTCTGACGAAATGGCGCTGAAACGCATCGGTATGAAACCGGGAAAACGCATCCCTCTGCTCAACGGTGCGCTCGATTGTCTCTACTGTGAATATGAGATTTTTGACGGCAAGCGGAGCGATCATCTCGAGAGAAAATATGGAAGCAGAAAGCCGGGACAGGCCGGATAGCATAGTGTTTATAATTAAGTAAAAGGACAAACCGGTGACAGAGACTCATTCTCACAAGCCGGTCGGTCCTTTTTTTTGTCTCCTTTCCCCGGTTATGCCGGGGAAAATCTGCTCAGTCTGATCATCTTAAAGTTTTTGAATATGTGTTTTATAACATAAGAAATGGGTCGATAATCTGACTAAGATTTTGTAAATTGCACTCGATTTTTTTTGAAAATATACCTTAAATAAAATATATGTTTAACTAACTATAAATTAAGAAGATATGAAAGTATATCAAACTAATGAAATTAAGAACATTGCGTTGCTGGGTAGTGCCGGCTCCGGGAAAACCACTCTTGCAGAAGCCATGCTTTTCGAGAGTGGAGTTACAAAGCGTATGGGATCTGTAGATGGCGGAAACACTGTTTCTGACTACTTTCCGGTAGAGAAAGAGTACGGTTACTCTGTTTTCTCCACCATTATCTCCTATCCCTGGAAAGATAAAATGATGAATTTTATCGACTGCCCCGGATCTGATGACTTTGTGGGAGCAGTTGTGTCGGCACTCAGTGTAACAGACCTGGCTATTGTGTTGATTGATGCTACCAGTGGTGTTGAGGTGGGAACCATGAAACAGTTCCGTTTGACAGAGGATTTGAATAAACCGGCCATGTTCCTGGTGAACCGCATCGATCATGAAAAAGCTGATTATGACAATACGCTGAACAGCCTGAAAGAGATGTATGGCAATAAAGTGATTACAGTTCAGTATCCCGTGGCTTCGGGTGCCGGCTTTGATGCTATCATTGATGTGCTGAAGCAAAAAATGTATAAGTGGGCTCCGGGAGCTACAGCGCCTGAGGTGCTTGAAATTCCGGAAAGCGAAAAAGAGAAAGCTGACGAAATTTTCCAGCAACTGCTGGAGGCAGCTGCCGAAAATGATGAGGAGCTGATGGAGAAATTCTTCGATCAGGGCACACTTTCTGAGGAAGAGATGCGCGAAGGTATCCATAAAGGTATGTTGTCACGCTCTATTTTCCCGGTATTCGTAAGTTCTGCAGAGAAAAATATGGCTGTTCACCGTGTGATGAACTTCCTGAGCGTAGTTGCACCTTCTCCGGACGATATGGAAGCGCCGAAAAATGCTAAAGGTGAAGAGGTGAAGCCCGATTCAAGTGCTTCGACCAGCCTTTTCTTCTTCAAAACTACGGTAGAACCGCATATTGGTGAGGTTTCTTACTTCAAGGTGATGTCAGGTTCGGTCAAAGAGGGTGATGACCTCTACAATGCCAGCCGCAACTCCAAAGAGCGTATTTCACAAATTCAGTCTGTTGCCGGTCAGCTGCGCAACAAAGCCGTTGAGCTGCCCGCAGGTAGCATCGGAGCTGCTGTTAAACTGAGAGATGTGCGCACAGGAAACACACTGAATGCAAAAGATAACGGTCAGACATTTGACTTAGTTAAATATCCGAACCCGCGTTATCGTCGTGCCATCCGTGCCACCAACGAAAGCAATACTGAAAAACTGAGTGAAGTGATGTCGCGCATGCGTCAGGAAGACCCGACCTGGGTGGTTGAAGTATCTAAAGAGCTTCGTCAAACTATCGTTTCCGGACAAGGTGAATTCCACCTGAAAACACTCAAATGGCGCATCGAAAACAACGATAAGATTGAAATTGAATTTGTTGAGCCCAAAATTCCTTACCGTGAAACCATTACCAAAGCTGCCCGTGCCGATTATCGTCACAGAAAGCAGTCGGGTGGTGCCGGTCAGTTTGGTGAGGTGCATATGATTGTGGAGCCTTACACTGAAGGTGTTCCTGTTCCTGATTCCTATAAGTTTGGTGGACAGGAGTACAAAATCAGTGTGCGCGACACGCAGGAAATTCCGCTCGAATGGGGTGGTAAGCTGGTGCTTATCAACAGTATTGTAGGTGGCGCAATTGATACGCGCTTTGTACCTGCTATTCTTAAAGGTTTGATGCAGCGCATGGAGCAGGGACCGTTGACTGGTTCTTATGCTCGTGATGTGCGTGTGATTGTTTACGACGGTAAAATGCACCCGGTAGACTCCAACGAGATCTCCTTTATGCTTGCCGGACGTAACGCCTTCAGTACCGCCTTTAGAGAGGCCGGACCAAAAATTCTGGAACCTGTTTATGAAGTAACTGTACTGACACCGGCCGAATTTATGGGTGATATTATGAGTGACCTGCAAGGGCGCCGTGGTATGATTATGGGTATGGAGAGTGAAAAAGGCTTTGAAAAGCTGAAAGCACGCGTTCCGCTGAAAGAGATGTCGAGCTACTCCACATCACTCAGTTCCATCACCGGTGGCCGTGGTTCCTTCGATATGGAATTTGCCAGCTACGAACTGGTTCCTGCTGATGTTCAGGACAAACTGCTGAAAGAGTACGAAGCACAAAAAGAGGAGGAAGATTAATCTCCTTGATTATTCTTATATCAAACGGCTGTTGCGAATGCAATGGCCGTTTTTTTTTGAATTGTTTCCCGCGGATCTCGTAAATTGACGCAGAATTAGAAAGTGTGCAGCTCACGTTCAGCTAAAAATTTTATGCATCTGGGCTGCCGACTTCAAGTTCGGCTGCACAGTAATGACGGCGCAATGATTAATCAATCGCACAACAAAACGGGTGCGGCGACATTCTTGTCGCCGAATCTCACGGCTAAAAGCCGTTGTTCTTTCATATAAATGGTTCAATTCTATTAAAGATAAACTTTACCAAAGTCTACGACCTTAGAAAAGTTGGTGTAATAAATTTTAAAAAAAATCATCATCGTACGATGCAAAGCCCCTTTTGGGGGTTTGGGGGCTTTTGGCAAAGTTCGTAGAACTATTCAACCTCTTGCAAATTAACTAATACACTAATAAACACATTGTACCCACACCCCGAGGGTTTCTAAAACCCTCAGGGTGTAAATTAAAAAAATATTTTTAAAATATCCTACTAAAAGTTTGCATCATTACGAAAAGTTCGTATCTTTGCGATGAGTTCATACTGAAACAAAGTTTTAAAACGAATTATTATGGAACAATTAACGCATCAGGAAGAGCAGCTTATGCTGATTATATGGCAATTGGGTGAAGGAGTAGTGAAGGATTTTATCCAAAAGATGGAGGAGCCGCATCCTCCTTATACCACGGTGGCCTCAATTGTAAAGAATTTAGAGCGCAAGGGCTATCTCAGCTCCAAGCTCTACGGAAACACCTATCTCTATACCGCGATTATTAAAGAAGAGGATTACAAAAAACGTTTTTTATCCAATGTGGTGAAGGACTATTTTGAGAACTCCTACAAAGAGATGGTCAGCTTTTTTGCCCGAAATAAAAAAATATCTTCCGACGAATTACAGGAGATTATCAAAATCATCGAGGGCAAAGAGTAGTAAGAATATAGTTTGAATTATGTCTTCAATAAATATTTTCTTTAGCACGAATGTGAAAAATAAAGCTATTAACCATTAATACACACGCTCAAAAGTCCCCCTTGGGGGATTTAGGGGGCCTCTTCATCATGAACGATCTATTTATATACGCCGTGAAGGTAAACGCATCACTGGTGGTGTTTTACCTCTTTTACAAGCTCTTTTTTCAGCGCGATACTTTCTGGAATCTGCGCCGAAGTTATCTGCTTGTGGGAACGCTGTTCTCGTTTGTATTCCCGTTTATTTCGATGCAGGAGTGGCTTAGCCGGCAACAACCGGTAATAACCACCTTAGCCGCTATGCCTTTAGAGGAATTTGTGGTGGGTCCTGCCGAAAATAGTGCACCCGGATTTTTTACTTTGGGGAATGTACTCACACTAATCTTTGTTGTGGTGGTTGCGCTCTTTTTGTTGCACACCTTTATTCAATTCCTTTCCATTTTGCGACAGCGCATACGTGGTGAAAAAATGGTGCTGATGGGCGTTGAAATTATTCGGATATTAGAGAAGCTCAATCCATTTTCATTTTTCAAATGGATATTTATCAACCCGGAGCAGCACAACGAGCAGGAGACCGGCGAGATTTTAGAACACGAACTGACGCACGTGCGCGAGTGGCATTCGATTGATGTGGTGCTGGCGCAAGTGATGCGTGCCCTTTGCTGGATCAACCCTGCTGCCTGGCTCTTAGAGTATGAAATCCGGCTCAATTTAGAGTTTTTGGCTGATAATGCCGTGATTCGTTCCGGCGTAGAGCCGAAAAAATATCAATATCATTTACTAACGCTCACTTACGAACCTGCAGATAGTAAGTTGGCCAATAATTTCAATATTTTACCACTTAAAAAAAGAATTAAAATGATGAACACAAGAAAAACAAAGAAAACGGGACTACTGAAATATGCTTTGGTTGCCCCACTGGCACTTGCACTGCTCTTAGTGAGCAATATGCAGGATTTGATGGCGTCTGCAAAGAATATGATTGAAGCGGACAACAGTACTTTATTTACCGATGTTGGTTCCGATTTCACAATAACTAAATTGGACACCGATAAAGCAGTGCTAACTGCTGCTATAATCAGTAGTGTCGAAGGCGGATTTGATACGAAGGACTTGGGAGAATATTTAGGCGATGATGATGTTTACGATGTTGTTACAGTACAACCATCATTTCCTGGAGGGAATAATGCGATGTACAAATGGTTAGGAGAAAACATAAAATACCCTGCAGAAGCACAACAGAAAAAGATACAGGGACGGGTAATTTTGCAGATGGTAATTGCCGCTGATGGCACGATTACTAAACCAAAAATTATACGCGGTGTAGATCCTTTGTTGGATGCGGAAGCGCTGAGAGTAATTAATGCCATGCCTAAATGGATTCCCGCTAAACATGAAGAGAAAGCGGTGAATGTGCGTTATACACTTCCGGTTCAGTTTAAGTTAGTCGATAAAGATAAAAATCAGACTGTTGATTCAAAGAAAGAGACTGTTGCCACAGAGAATTCAAATGCATCCGATAAAGTCTTTTCCTTAGTAGAACAAGCACCCTCATTTCCCGGAGGGAATGATGCGATGTACAAATGGTTGGGTGAGAATATAAAATACCCGGCAGAAGCAGAAGCACAAAAGATACAGGGAAGAGTTGTTTTACAGACAGTGATTGCTCCTGATGGAACAGTTACTGAGCCAAGAGTTGTACGTGGAGTAGATCCTTTGCTGGATGCGGAAGCGCTGAGAGTTGTAAACGCCATGCCGAAGTGGATTCCCGGGAAACAGGGTGGAAAAGCGGTGAATGTGCGTTATACTATTCCCGTAAATTTTAGGTTAAAAGATGAAGATAAAAAGCAGAGTACCCAAACAGATAATCTAAAATTAAGGCAGGATGTAAATCAGCCAGTTTTAGTTATTGTTGACGGAAAAGAGTTTGACAGGTCAGCATTAGATGTAATTAACCCGGATGATGTTGAATCGGTAAGTGTACTTAAAGATAAATCGGCAACTGCAATTTATGGTGACAAAGGAAAAGATGGAGTCATTTTAATTACGACAAAAAAAGCTCTGTAAAACAGACTGTTTGAATTAATAAATAAAGTGCAGATAACTATCCCTTTGCTTATACTCAATTTATAAGCAAAGGGATATGTTTTATTAAACATTGACTATCTTTGTTTGCAGAATCATTGCCAAGTTTACTTGCACAAAAATTTTTAGATAAGTGTTTGTAACTCGAAAAATGATCATAAATTTTATTTAGAAACCATGAGGAAAATATACATGCTGCTATTAGCC
The DNA here is from genome assembly GCA_964412435.1 of uncultured Paludibacter sp. Taxonomy (GTDB): domain Bacteria; phylum Bacteroidota; class Bacteroidia; order Bacteroidales; family Paludibacteraceae; genus UPXZ01. The sequence continues at coordinate 2,410 of CAYPPC010000051.1, read as the reverse complement.
GGCTTAATTTTTAGTTTGATACTCTCCGGTAAAAACTTCCAAACAGAAGCTTATGACGGAAAGCAGGTTGATGTCAATACATATAAGTATGATATTCAACTTAAAGGTGAAGATAACCAAGAGATATCCCTTGAAGTGCTTTTAGATCAGTTAAAAGGGACTGTTGTTTATCTGGATTTTTGGTCAAGCTGGTGCGGCCCTTGTCGTATGGCTATGCCCGACGCCCTTAAGTTGCGCGAAGAGTATGAAAACAGCGAGCTTAGTTTTGTCTACTTTACCATTGAAGATAAAGATGAATCTTGGAGAGAATCTATCCGGGATTTGCAATTGAATGATAAGCGGGCAATGAATTTCTTTATCTTAAACAGTGATAGTTCCCAAACCATTGAGGATTGGAATATCATTATGATTCCGCGTTACCTTATTTTTGATAAATCAGGCAAGCTGGTTAATAAAAGAGCTCCCGGGCCGTCCGGAAATGAGATTCGTGAAATACTTGATGAATTGCTGAAATAATTACAACTTACCTATATCCCAAAGGTTTCAAAACCCTCGGGGTGTAGTCGAGTAAAAAGCGGAACTCTCTTAACTCACTCCTCATCATCCCAATCTTCCTCATCAAAATCCTCATCAAAATCCTCCCAGCCGCCACCATCAGATTCTAAGCGTGCGGCACGCATATCTTCTTCGTCATATTCGCCATTGTAGCGAATGCCGGGCGGATTAAAAAGATTCCATTTATCGATAAAGTAGTCATCCTTATCGAAAGTATCCACCCAATCGATAAAGAGTTTGCGATACTCCTCAATCATCACCCGCACCATGATAAAATACTCCGCATGGTCAAATCCGAACATTTTCAAACTGTGGTAGCTTATAAAAAGATCCATCGCCGCCTGACGCATAATCGCAGCATTTGCCATTTTTATACTGTAGAGACCACCCGATTCTGCGCCAACTAACTTTACCGTGAGCATATAAGCATTATTCATCATATCTGTGGCGAAATCTCTTAAAGTCACATTCTCTTCGGGAATAAGCCCGACAATCGTCTCCACCACATCCAGGATCTCTTCGCCTTTTTTGTAAAGAGGCATCTCCTCTATTTTGTCAAAATCCATACTAGCTAATATTTATAGTTTGATACCGGCAAAAATACAAAACAGTTTTGATATACAGTATAATATGATGGGTAAATTCCAATTTACAAGACCTGTTATCCAACCCTACGCCGCTGTGAGGAGACGTACGACCGTACGTCTCCTCACTCAGCGCGTTAATAATATTGATGATGTTTAATTGGGAGGTATTTGTGTAACAGCCCGTTTTCTAATACCTACAACCAAACGGGAGATGTGGCTTACCGACCGCGTCAGCTAATTCTATTGAACGCTGTCGGTGTCAATTGCCCCGACCTTTAAGTCGGGTATCAGGAGCAATTTATAGTATAGCGGGCTTTAGCCTAATGTCTTAATTGTCGACAAGAATGTCGACAGTCCCGCTTTTTTTCCTGTATTGATATAGTTTAGTTTATTGTAGCCCGGCTGTTTTTTTGCAGTACCAAACGGGAGATGCGACTTTCCGGTCGCATCTTCTTTATCGATTAAACCAAAAAACATACATACACCCGCATATGTCAATTTGTAAAGTATAGATATCGGTAAAATGAAATTATTAAAGAGTATTTTCATTAATACTGCACTATATGCTTGGTCTCAAAAATAAAACTTTGTAACTTTGTAGCCGTATGATTTGTCATTTTGTATAAAATTGGTTTTTAAAAAGGACAAATTGTAGTTTAGTAATTGTTGCGAAATCTGTATAAAAAATCTATATTATTATGAAAAAATTCACTACTCTGCATTACCTGAGAATGCTTATTCTCACTTTTGTACTTTTCATGGCGTCGCTGCCCGTATTGAAAGCGGATTCGGCACCTTCGATGAACTTCGGTTTTTCCACCAATCAGCAAGCTATTGTTAAAATGCAACGCGCCAAAGTACTGCAGTCGGCGCAATATTCTTTTTACGAATTGATGAACTTTACCGGAGGTTACACCGGCTTGCAACAAACCGGCGCTAATCTGAGCAATGGGAGCATTATGATATTTTCAGCCTGGGACCCCAATACTTCTGCTGGTATTTATTCGGAGGTTGAATATGTCAGTCCTATCACTACCCCCAGTCGGTTTGGCGGCGAGGGTGACGGCTACAAAACGATGACTGATTATCGCTGGAGTCTGAACCAGTGGTACACCATCACATTGCGCTCCTGGCTCTCCGGAGGCAAACTTTACATAGCAGCTTATATCCTCAATGATGCTACTTCCGAATGGTTTCAAACAGCCACACTCTCAGCGGTCAACCGCACAAATTTAGGCAACGGGAACAACAGCTTTATTGAAAATTGG
>CAYPPC010000050.1:0-14180 GCA_964412435.1 uncultured Paludibacter sp. | reverse complement strand
GCTTTTCAGTATCTTTTCAATGTCATAAAAGTCAGATTCCGGGTAAATATACTGCAGATTTTTGCTGTCGGCTTGCTTTCTTTCTGTAAAAATCAGCGTGCTTACCCGACCGTCTTTAACCGTAAACTTATCGGGTATGCGTCCCTGTCGGTCAAGAACCAACCGCACAGGATTCTCTCCACTCCAGCGTCGCACGGTGAGTGAAGGGTTATCAAGCAATACGGTGTTGGTGCTCACCATGATGCTCATATTTTCACTGCGTATTTTGTGTGTCAGTTTTCCGGTAATCCGATTGGATATGGCCAGAGCAGGTTCGGCTACTGAGGTCCGTATTTTATCAATAAAACCATCCGAAGTTTTTGCCCATTTAATAGTTACATAGGGCCTTTTCTGCTCCTGGTAGCAGTAAAACCGTTTGTTTAATTCACGCGCCTCCTTTTCAAGCACTCCTATCTGTACTTCAATTCCGGCACCTTCAAGCATTTTCACACCCCTGCCGGACACCTTAGGGTTAGGATCAAGTGCAGCAATAACTACCCGTTTAACTTTTTTCTGAACTATCAGCTCGGCACATGGCGGCGTTTTGCCATAGTGAGAACAAGGTTCCAGGCTGACGTAGAGTGTCGCTTCAGGTAGTAACTCAGGCTCCTTCACAGCAGCAAAAGCGAGTGGTTCAGCATGAGCTTCACCGTAGCGCCTGTGATAGGCTTCGCCAATAATCCGCCCCTTGTGAGTAAGTACCGCACCCACAAGCGGATTGGGGGCGGTGTGTTTTGCTCCAAGTGCAGCCAGTTGCAGGCAGCGATACATCATTTGTTCATCAGGTGTCATCATAATACAACAAAAATAGTCAAATATTCAAAGTTTCTCAATGAAAACAGATTTATTTTAAGTGGAAAAGCTATATTTGTACAACAATTGCAAATTTGTCAGGAAAACCTTAATTTTGTAGTTTGAGTAATTTATCAATTTATAATCATCAACTAATATTTGAATAATGAAAAGAACTCTTTTTATCATCATGCTGGCAATCGGGATGAGTTCATGTGCAGAATTGCTGGATTTTGCCGGATCAATGGCAGGCAGTGGACCTGTTTCTGAGTCAGAAAATGCCTCCGGTCTGAAATCATCCTTGAATGTAGGTATTGAAAATGCAGTCAGTATCCTGGGTGTAGAAAATGGCTTTATGAATGATGCCCTGGTGCAGATATTGTTGCCTGCTGAAGCGCAGCCCATTATCAAAAACTTAAAACTGATTCCCGGTGGTGAAGAGCTTGTAAACAGAGCTATTCTTTCACTGAACAGAACAGCTGAAGATGCTGTGAAAGAGGCTGTGCCCATTTTCAAAAGAGCTATTCTCAGTATGAGTTTTGCTGATGCCACTGCTATTCTTTTTGGTGAAAAAGATGCTGCTACTAATTATCTGAAAGTTAAAACTTCGCAGGAGCTGGTCAATGCATTTGCCCCCAAAGTACGCAACTCACTGGGCAAACCTCTGGTTGGAAATTTCACCACCAATGAGTCCTGGAATGCTCTCACAAGCAACTTTAACAAAGTGGCCGACACTCCCGTGGGTGCCATTGCCGGATTACAGCCTATCCATGTAAATCTGGAAGAGTATGTGACTCAAAAGGCACTGGATGCACTTTTCATAAAAGTAGCTGCAGAGGAGCAAAAAATCCGCGAAAATCCGATGGCTCGTGTAAATACGCTCTTAAAGCGCGTGTTTGGTCAGCTGGATAACAAGTAATTTTGCGGAGCAAAGGAGATTTATGAGATACAAAATTCTTTATATTCACGGTTTTTCTTCATCAGGCAGCTCTTTTACGCCCAGAACTATGGCGCGTGTGATGCCGGATGCCAACATCATATCACCGGATGTACCGCTTGACCCGGAAAAAGCACTCACTTTGCTGCGCGATATCTGCGCGAAAGAGCAACCTGATATTGTTATAGGCACCTCTATGGGAGGCATGTTTGCGCAGCAAATGCATGGCTTTCCAAAAATTCTGGTCAATCCTTCCTTTGAAGTTTCACGGGTGTTGAAGCTGAACAAAGGTACGAATGAGTTTATGTTTCCCCGGGAAGATGGTGAGCAGACTTTTGAGGTGACCGATGAGCTGATTGCGCAGTATGAAGCGATGGAAGAGCGACAGTTCGATTTTATAGAAATGGTTGATCTGGAGCATACTTGGGCTATGTTTGGTACTGAAGATACGGTGGTAAATGCCCGTGATGTGTATGAGCAGCATTATGACAATTATATCATCTTTGAAGGGGAGCATATGTTGCACCGAAGAAATATAGAGAATGATCTGATGCCGCTGATTCAAAGAGTTCTCGAAAAATAATACTAAACATTTAAGGTCATTTAGCTGTTAAATATGCTACAACATCCTTACTGAACGGGGTGATTTTATAAATTAAAAAACAGCAGCGCTAATTGATATAAAAGTACAATCATCCGACTTGTTAGTCGGATGATTATTTTTTGAAACAAAATCGAAAATAAGAAATTATGAAAGTCAAAATATTGTATTTGCATGCCTTGTCTTCATCTGGAAAAGAGTTCTCTGCACGCATGCTCGAAAGACTGATGCCGGAATCTACAGTTGTCTCACCGGATATCCCACACGATGCTTTTGAAGCATTGGAAATGCTCAGGGAGTTATGCCGCGTTGAGCAGCCCGATATAGTGATTGGCACCTCTATGGGAGCTAATTTTGCACAGCAGATGCATGGTTTTCCGAAAATTCTGATCAATCCCTCTTTCCAAACATCAGCTGTGATGCGGAAGAATTTAGGCTATAAGCCTTATATGTTTCCCCGAAAAGATGGTGCCAAAGGGTTTATGATTACTGAAGAGATGGCGCAACAATATGAAGAGATGGAAACGCGTCAGTTTGATCTGATTCTGCCGGTAGATGTAGAACACACCTGGGCTATGTTTGGCAGATACGATACCATGATTGATGGTAGCGATGTTTACAAACAGCATTATGACAATTTTATCATGTTCGAAGGGGAACATATGCTGAATCGCGACAATGTAGAGTATGAACTGATTCCTTTGATTAAAAGAGTACTCTCATAAAATTCAAATTGCAAATAAACAAAAAGCGACATTTTACAGGTTAAAATGTCGCTTTTGTCTATTCTGCAGAATAATTAGGGTTTTACCCAAATTTGAGATCGACCAAGTAATCCGTTTTTGTCCAGCGAACCGCGCACTTTCAGCTGCTTGTTTTTAGCATCAAAACTGATGTTACAGCGATAAACTTTTCCGTTGGCCGGATCCAGAATTGTGCCACCTGTTAGGCTACCATTTTTTTCACTCATTCCGTTAATAATAATCAAACCTGCAATTGGCTTGTTTTTATTCGCTCCTTCGCATTCGGTACAAAGCTTATCGGGATCTTTGAATAGTTTTTCAATTTTACCGTAATACTTCCCGTCATTGGCTTTGTAGATGTTTACAATGGATTTAGCACTGCCATCTGCATCGTCAATTGTTTTCCATTTTCCAACAATTTTGTCGGTTTGCCCAAAAGCAAGCACACTGAAAATCATTATAAATGCAAGTGAAAAAAGAGTTCTTTTCATAATATATACACTTTAATAGTTATAGTTTGGTGGCAAAGATATAAAATAATTAAGATTGTGAAAGTGCTTTGTCGATATATTTGAGTTGTTTTTGTTTCGGGAATAGAATGTGAGCTAAGTCAATGAGCCATTTAAAACTCTTTATTTCAAACTAAAAATTTGGATTTACAGAAAATATTTATCAAATTTACATTTCCGCCCGGCGGAGCAAAAAACGAATGAATTATGAAAACAGATAATGTAGCCGAAAGGGCTATTGCTTTTAATAAAAACCTGCAGATGCCGCTTGGCTTTCCGGCCGGTTTTGAGTTTCTCAATCCTTTTGCCGCCAATGCTGAAACTGTGGAGGTGATGGAGCAGTTTTACCGAAAATATTACAACGATAATCGGGAGCGTCGTTTTATAATTGGTATCAATCCGGGTCGGCATGGTGCGGGAACCACGGGAGTGCCGTTTACCGATACTAAAAGGCTGGAGTCGGTTTGCGGTATTAAGATGGAGTCAGCCTACACCCATGAGGTTTCTTCGGTGTTTGTTTATGATATGATTGAGCAATACGGCGGTGCAAAAGAATTCTTCGGTGACTTTTATATCAACTCTCCTTTTCCGCTTGCAATTGTGCGCCAAAGCAAAACCGGCACCTGGGTCAATGCCAATTATTATGATGATAAAGTGCTTTTTGCTTCGCTAAAAGAGTATATGATTGAAACCTTGCGGACTGAAATTAAAATCGGACTCAATACTGATGAAGTATTTATCTGGGGTAAAAAGAATGCAGATTTTATCGCAAAAATGAATAAAGAGGCCGGCTTATTTCAAAAAATAACCGTACTGGATCATCCGCGCTACATTCAGCAGTACAAATCAAAAGAGAAACAGCTCTATATTGATAAATATCTGACTGCATTCAGTGGTTTAGATTAAAACCCGGCAGAATAATAGACAGAGGATGTACCAAAATATGGTCTAATCCTCTGTCTTCTTGTACTCGCGGGTAAATATTCTTAAATATTCAAATAGGTCAAAAACTTGTTTTTATTTGAAACAGCCTTTTTCTCTCAACGGCTCATTCTTTCCGTCATCTCATCAAATACTTTTAATTGCAATGCCCGGTCATCCGCTGTGACCCCGTCGCGCAATCGAAGTCGCGTGAAAACATGTAGTTTAGAAGGGATCATTTCAACTTCCGTTTTGCTGCCATCTGCCATATGCATTCCTTTGTAGATTAAAACAGCACTCACCGGGTCCGCAGCATTATCCTGCGTTGTTTTATAGGTTTTCATGCCTGTGCCTTGCGGAAGTGTGATTCCTTGCTGCAAATCTTTTCGGGTGAAATCAATCAGCTCCATCAAGGCTTTTAAGCTTTGATAGGGGCGATAATTGTACCAGTATTTAATCTCTTCGCCCTCGAGACCGGTAGTTGTGTAACCCAGCACCGGGCCTGCAGCACTCACCAGTGTAAGTGTTTTGTTGGATGAAACTATGATCGGGTCAATCAGAAAGATTGCTCCCGGTTTTACGCCGCTGTTGAACTCACCTTTTTTCACTAAATTGATAATCAATGGACAGGCGGTAGAGGAGCCGGCCAGATAAATATTCTTAAAACCTGATGCTTCCAGTTTTCTGTACTCTTCGATGATCGATGCTTGCCACTCTTTCCACCCGGCTTGCTTGAAATCTTCATAATTGCTACCATGTCCGCCAAGCAGTACTTGAGAAACATTAAATTTCCTTTCTGTTAAATCATCTGCATACTCCCTCAACTCATCCCATTCGAAGGTAGTGGCCGAGTAACCGTGGGCAGCTATTAGCACCGGTATGTTTTTTTCTGCTTCAGTGGGGTGAGGAATTCGCACTGACACTAAATTGTTAATAGGGTAATCGGTTAGATCATAAACCTTGCCGCTGTCCACCATTTCGTCTGTAATTTCAGGCTCTCCGGCACAGGCTGCAAGAAACAGCACAATCATGATGAATATATTGTGTTTTAGTTGCATCTTATTATAATTTAAAATTGATCTGAGGTACTATTTAATTCTGTAGGAAATTTTGGCACCATAAAATAGCGGGAAAAGACTTCCGGCTCCTTTTTCTCCGTTACCGGAAATAAAATTGTATCCCAGCGATGCGCTGAGCGATAGCGGAAACTCAAAATAATAAATCAATCCTGTCTCCAATTGAGCTAGAGCAGACCTACTTGTGAGATCATTAAAAATAGGAATTTCATAATCGGCTGTAAAATATCCGATATTGAAACCGGTGAGAAGTTGCAAAGGCTTTTTCGATAAAAAGCGCCAGTCGGCTCCTACAAGATATTGCTCCTGTTTGATTGCGTTGGAGGCGATGGCACTGCCCAGGCGGCTGCTCAGTACGGTTGCTTTCAAATGCAGCCGGCGATTAAACAGTATGCCGTGACTAAAATCAGCTGTCACTCCATTCTCCCAATAGAGTTTATGTGTTTTTTGAAAAGAAAGGCCTGCACTCAGCTCGTAGCTGCCTGAAGTTTGACTTTTGAGTCCATTAGACATAAGCAGAAAAAGGCTAAACAAGAAAATTAATTTTCTCATACATCAAGTTCATATTAAGCAAATAACGCTGTCGGACATACAGCTGACAGCGTTATTTAATGTGAAAATTACTTCATTATAAGTACCTGCTGACGCACGGACTCTTCGTGAATCGCCATCAGGATAGTCTTCATAAACTCACCGCTCATATCCATCTTTTCAGCCTGGGCAATGCGATCCTTCAAAATCTCATCATAGCGCTGAGTCTGCAAAATGGGCATGTTGTGCTCCTTTTTATAAATACCGATCTCCTGCGACACGCGCATCCGCTTGGCAAGCAGATCGAGCAGGTCGTTGTCCAGGTTATCTATTTGACGACGCAGAGCCGACAAACTCTCAGTGGTTTGTTTCGTGTCGCGAATAACCAGACTCTCCAGTGTCAGCGTCAATACTTCCGGCTTAATTTGTTGAGCCGCATCACTCCAGGCTTTGTCCGGATTGCAGTGCGATTCAATGATCAGGCCATCGAAGTTAAGGTCCATAGCCTGCTGGCTGATGGGTGCGATTAGTTCGCGGGTACCGCCAATGTGAGACGGATCACAAATAATAGGCAGATTAGGAATCTGACGTTTTAGCTCGATAGGCACATGCCAGTAGGGGAGATTGCGGTAAATTTTCTTTTCTGAAGAGCTGAATCCGCGGTGAATGGCTCCGATGCGGCGCACCCCGGCTTTGTGTAAACGTTCGATAGCTCCAATCCAAAGATCTACATCGGGGTTTACCGGATTTTTCACCAGCACTGGAATGTCGGTTCCTTCGAGGGCGTCAGCAATCTCCTGTACGGAGAATGGGTTGGCTGTGGTGCGTGCTCCAATCCACATCATGTCTACACCGTTACCAAGTGCTTCACGCACATGACCCACATTGGCTACTTCTACGGCAACATACATGTCCAGTTCTTTTTGAACCCGTTTCAGCCAGGGAAATGCTTTCTCTCCGTGTCCTTCAAAACCTCCCGGCTTAGTACGGGGTTTCCATACGCCTGCACGGAAAATTTTAATTCCGGCCTGTTTCAGCTGAAGCGCTGTGTCCATCACTTGTTCTTCTGTTTCGGCGCTGCAGGGTCCTGCTATCACCAATGGTCTCTTAGGGTCAATGCCCGGTAATAAAATTGATTGTAGTTCCATAATTATTATGTAGTTTAATTGTTATTCGATAGTAATTCAATAGTAATTCAATAGTAATTCAGTGGTAATTCAGTTGTTGTTAGTTAGTGATTCGCTGAATTGCTTCTTCCAGTTTTTCAGCTGGACTGCAGAGCGAAATACGTATATATCTTTTTCCCCGGTCACCAAAAATAAACCCGGGGGTGAGAAACACATGCTTGTCATATAAAACATAATCGGCCAGTTCACCTGAGTCATTCCACCGCTCCGGTATTTTGGCCCACACAAACAGCCCCACCTGATTCTCATCGTAACTGCATTCGAGAATATCCAGCATTTTGAAAGCGAGTCTGCGGCGTTCGGCATAAACTGCATTGACCTCATTGTGCCACTCCTCACTGTTTTGCAGTGCCTGCACCGCTGCCAGCATCATCGGACGGAACATGCCGCTGTCCACATTGGATTTAACAGCCAGCACCCACTTAATAAACTGCTCATTGCTTGCCAGCATCGCCATACGCCAGCCTGCCATATTGTGCGATTTGCTCATAGAGTTGAGTTCGATACAGATCTCTTTGGCTCCTTCCACTGAAAGTATGCTCAGCTTTTCATCGTTCAGAATAAAGCTGTAAGGATTGTCGTTACAGATGACAATGTTGTGCTTTTTGCCGAAGGCAACCAGTTTTTCAAACAACTCCTTGCCGGCTCTGCCGCCTGTAGGCATATTGGGGTAGTTCACCCACATCAGTTTCACTTTGGAGAGATCCATTTTCTCCAGCGCTTCAAAATCGGGCTGCCAACCACGGGTCTCATCCAGGTCATAGCTGATGATGTTGGCATCAGCAATGCGGCTGGCTGAGCTGTAAGTGGGGTAGCCCGGATTAGGCACTAAAACACTTTCACCCGGATTAACAAATGCCAGTGTTATATGTAAAATACCCTCTTTGGAGCCGATGAGAGGTTGAATCTCGCTGTTGGGATTCAACTTCACACCATACCAGCGGGCATACCAGGCTGAAAAAGCCTGACGCAGCTCCGGAATACCGGTATAAGACTGATAGCTGTGTACGTCGGGTTTAACCGCCTCTTCAATCAGCTTGTTGATAGTCTCCTCGGAGGGAGGTAAATCAGGACTGCCAATACCCAGATTAAGCACATTTTTCCCTTGCGCATTCATTTCGGCCACTTCCCGCAGCTTCATGGAGAAATAGTACTCCGATACTGTATTCAGCCGGTTGGCCGGTTTTATATTTAATTTCTTATTCATAAAATTATCTCTTGTTTACTTGGGTGCGGGTGCTTCTCTGTATTCCCCTAAAATTTTAAATTCACTGGTTAGTGGTTTGATGGCTTCGAGTGACTGACGATAGCGCTCATAGTTGTCAAAAGTGAGAGCCGCATAAAACTGATACTCAAACTCACGTCCGATGATGGGCGTGGATTGAATCTTAGTCAGATTCATATGGTAAAAAGAGAGTATGGTTAAAATTTTGGAAAGACTGCCCTCTTCGTGTGGCAGTGTGAAAACAATGGTTGACTTGTTCAGCTCCATGCCCCGGTTCATTTTGTAAGCCAGATCTGGTTTAGCTACAATAAGAAAACGGGTAAAGTTGCGCTTGTTGGTCTCAATTCCTTCTGCGATAATCTCCAGTCCGTAAAGCTGAGCAGCTCTTCGACTGCAAATAGCAGCTCTGCCTTTGATCTGTCCCTCCGCAATTCTGCGTGCCGAACTGGCTGTGTCGTCACTTTCAACCGCTTTCAGGTGTTTGTGTTCATCAAGAAATTCATCGCACTGCATCAGTGCGATGGGGTGGGAGTAAACTTCGCTGATTTCGTCGATGCTTTGTCCGGGCAAAACAGCCAGATGGTGCTCGATGCGAAGCTTATGTTCGCCGATAATCAGACACCCGCTTTCGCGTAGCAGACTGTGGTTGGGCAGTAAGCTGCCCGCAATGGTGTTTTCAATGGCTATCATGCCGAGCAAATCCTCGTCTTTTTCAATTTCATTGAAAACATGCTTGAATGTTTCGCACGATACAATCTCCACCTCCTCCTGATCGAAGTACTCCTGTGCTGCAATTTCGTGAAATGAACCGCTTATGCCTTGTATTGCTATCCGTTTCATGTGATGTTGTTTTATAAAAAAAATCCTGCTTAAAACTTTAAGCAGGATTTCTAAGTATGAATTATTTGATTTGTTATTTTCTGTTGTTCAACCAGATTACATATAGAAATTCCTGCTCTTACTGAAGAAAGTAAAAGTAAAAATTAAAATATGAGAACCAGGATTTAATCATTTTGTCGTTTCTTTATTGAAGTGAACGATGCAAAAGTAATACAATTTTTTGAACTACAAACAATTTGTCACAAAATATTTTGAAATTATTTCGATTTCGTGTTAATCGGCTTAAATTTGCGCCAATATTCCCGGTAGGGCAATAGCGGACAAATTTACCCTATTTAGCTAATAATCAGAGTTATGCAGAACCGGGTATCTTCTAAGATGTGAATTAGCGTTTAATTTTACTGAAACTTAAATATTAAACAGAAATAATTTAGTATCTTTGGCGATTGAATCAGACTTTGATTATATAGTAAAACAATTATTAATAACTTTTCATTCAAACATTCAAAATTTATTATGAGTAACACGAAGCAAAACGTGAATTATGTAGGGCCATTTATTACGATGGTGATCCTCATGTCGCTGGTTGGTTTTATTACCGTTGTTAACCAGCAGTTTCAGGCACCTATGCAGGCGGCTTTTTTGTCAGAAGCAGGTGATTTAAAACAGACACTGACAGTTGTAATTACATTCTCCTTCTTCCTGGCCTATCTTGTAATGGGTGGGGTAAGTGCCAAATCACTGGATTCTGTAGGTTATCGCGGAACGCTGGTGCGCGGTTTGGTCATTTTGATCGGGGCATTTGTGGTTTTTGAACTTTCAGCTTTCCAATTTGAAAGCTCCGCTGGTTCTACAGTTGCTTTAGGTAGCGTAACTGTTCCTCATGCTTACTTTATTTTTATTCTGGGATCATTTGTTGCCGGTACAGCACTCACATTCCTGCAGGCTGCCGTGAATCCATATCTGGTTGCCTGTGAGGTTAAAGGTACCAGTGGTGTGCAGCGTCAGACCATTGCAGGTGCAGGTAACTCTACCATGACTACCATTGCGCCCTTCTTTGTGGCTGCTGTTATTTTCCAGAACCAAACTGCTGAGAACATTCAAATTTCATCATTATATGTACCATTTGCGGTGCTGATCGTTATTGTTGCTATTCTTGCGTTTACACTTACACGCCTGAATCTTCCGGAAATTCCTTCGGTAGCTTCCAATAAAGATGAAAAACTTCCGAAGAGTGTATGGTCATTCTCGCACCTTTCACTGGGTGTTCTGGCCATTTTCTTCTATGTGGGTGTTGAAGTAGCTGTTGGTGCCAACATCAACCTGTATGCTATTGACCTGGGCGGAAGCTTTGCTGAGAAAGCCACTCTGATGGCTTCACTCTACTGGGGCGGTATGCTGGTAGGTCGTCTGATGGGTAGCTTCGTAAGCAAAATCCCGGCTCAGACTCAGCTTCTTTTCACTTCTATTGCTGCAGGTATCCTGGTGGTTGCCTCGATGATGACAGGTAACCCATGGCTTCTTGTAGGTGTTGGTCTTTTCCACTCAATCATGTGGCCTGCTATTTTTGCTCTGGCTATCGAGGGTCTTGGACGCTACACTTCAAAAGGTTCAGGTGCACTCATGATGGGTGTTGTGGGTGGTGCTATACTGCCGCTCGTTCAGGGTATTATGGCTGACGCCGTTGGCGGATGGTCACTCACCTGGATTATTGTAATTGTGGGTGAAGTTTACCTCCTCTATTACGCAACAATTGGTCACAAAGTGAAACAGTCAGATACTGTGACTGCTTAAGATATTAAAATTAAACGTAGAGACGGCCACACAAAGTCGTCTCTACCTTTTTTAACCTTTATAAAAAACACATACAATGGATAAACCTTATGTAATTGGCTTGGATATGGGCGGTACCAACACAGCTTTTGGCATTGTTGACGCCCGGGGTAATGTACTTTCAAAAGGAACTATTAAAACCAACAATCCGGATATAAATGACTATATGGATGAGTTGAAGGCGGGATTAACACCGCTGATTAACTCGGTTGGCGGAATAGAAAAAATTAAAGGTATTGGTGCCGGTTGTCCCAATGGAAACTACTACACAGGAAACATTGAATTTGCACCGAACTTACCCTGGAAAGGGGTAGTACCTTTCTCTGATATGTTAACGGAAACCTTCGGAATTCCGGCTGCGCTGACCAATGATGCCAATGCAGCTGCCATGGGTGAAATGGCCTACGGTGTGGCACGGGGTATGAAAAACTTCATTATGATTACTCTCGGAACCGGTGTGGGCAGCGGAATTGTTATTGACGGTAACATTGTTTACGGTCATGATGGTTTTGCCGGAGAGCTGGGTCACGTGCGTGTTATCCGTGAAAATGGCCGCAAATGTGGTTGTGGACGCGAGGGTTGCCTGGAAACCTATACTTCAGCAACAGGAGTAGCCCGTACAGCCCGTGAAATGCTGGAAATTACGGAAGAACCGAGTGCACTGAGAAATATCAATGTGCAATCAATCACCTCCAAAGATGTTTATGATGCTGCAATGGCAGGAGATAAACTGGCTCAGGAAGTATTTGAATATACCGGTAAAATTTTGGGCGAAGCGCTGGCTGACTACGTAGCTTTCAGTGCACCTGAAGCTATTATCCTTTTCGGTGGTCTGGCTAAAGCCGGTGACCTGATTATGGATCCGGTGGTAGAGCATATGGAGAAAAACCTGTTAATCATCTGGAAGAACAAGGTTAAAGTTCTGTTCTCAACTATGAAAGATGCTGATGCGGCTGTACTGGGTGCAAGCGCACTGGCCTGGGAACTTTAGCATTCCGATATTATAAGAATATAAAAATCCCTGCTGAATCAATTTCGGCAGGGATTTTTTGTTGAAGTTGACCGGACATTAATATTGAGCTGGTTTGTTGAGTTTACCGACAAAAATATCAAAGATATTTTTCTCAATTTTCCCGGAAGCAAAATTTTGTACTCTGCCGTGCGAGTTCCATTGAGCTTGCCTGCCTTGCCGGTAGGCCAGGTTTGAAATGTTTTATCGCGTGATTATAAAGGAAACTATGCGCACTAATTGTCAGTAAAAATAAGTCTGGACAGGTTTGTTGTATAAATTACCCGGACAACTCTTCATGAGCAGGAACAAAAATGGCTGAAGATATTTAATCTTCAGCCATTTTTTATTGAGTTCACTCACCTGTTGGTGAATGGTTTAGTTTTATTTAGTGTCCTGAACAATCACTCCGGCGCTGCCTGACTGTTTCGGGTCGCGCTGAGCTTGTTGTTTCAGCTCGTCAATTTGCTGGCTTGGTGCAAGCTCCTGATGATAAACAGCATCAGCCATGCGCTTGTAGCCATTGTAGCGCCACTTAGCATTCTTCTCAGCTGCCTGGAATAGCTCTTCGGCCTCATCCGGGAATTGTTTCAGCAGTGAGGTGTAGCGAACTTCTCCTCTGAGGAAGTCCTGGAATTTACTCCAGTCCGGCTCCTTGCTGTCAAGCTGCATTGGGTTTTTGCCCTCTGCCTGCAGACGCGGGTCAAAGCGATAGAGGTGCCAGTAACCACACTCTACTGCACGTTTCATTTCGGTCTGAGATTTACCCATGCCAGCATGCAAACCGTGAGCAATACAGGGTGAGTAGGCAATAACCACTGACGGTCCGTCATACTCTTCAGCTTCGCGGATGGCTCTCAAAGTCTGAGCCTGGCTGGCTCCCATTGCAATCTGAGCTACATAAACATATCCGTAGGTTGCTGCAATCATTCCGAGGTCTTTCTTGCGGATACGCTTACCTGAAGCGGCAAACTTGGCAACAGCACCCACCGGTGTTGATTTAGAAGCCTGTCCTCCGGTGTTGGAGTAAACCTCTGTATCGAGTACCAGGATGTTTACATTTTTACCTGAAGCAATTACGTGGTCGAGACCACCAAAGCCGATATCATAAGCCCATCCGTCACCACCGATAATCCACTGTGAGCGCTTCACCAGATAGTGTTTCAGATCATAAATACCCTGAACGTGTTTGCATTCGCTCACTTTCAGAAGTGGAGTGATCTGTGCTTCGAGTTCCAGTGTTTTGTCACCATCGAAACGGTTCTCAATCCACTCTTTGAAAAGCTCTTTCAGATTAACATCACATTTATCACCTTCAATGGCTGCATCCATCAAACGCAGAATACGTGCCTGCATTTTCTCTTCAGCAATAGCCATACCCATACCAAACTCGGCGTTATCTTCAAACAGAGAGTTAGCCCAGGCCGGACCGCGTCCATCAGCACCGGTAGTGTAGGGTGTCGAAGGAGCTGAAGCTGAGTAGATAGAGCTACATCCGGTAGCGTTGGCCACCATCTGGCGGTTTCCGTAGAGCTGAGTAACCAGTTTCACATAAGGTGTTTCACCACAACCGGAACAGGCTCCAGAAAATTCGAAGAGCGGAGTAGCCAGCTGAGTGTTCTTAACATTACCTCTTACATTTACCAGGTGTTGTTTGGAGCTTACATTGTCAATGCAGTAATCCCAGTTTTTCTGGTTCGGCATCTGCGAGTTGATCGGTTTCATTTCGAGTGCCTTGCCATTTTTGTTACCCGGGCAAACATCCACACAGTTTCCGCAGTCCATACAGTCGAGCACGTCTACCTGAATTCTGTATTTCAGGCCAACAAAGGCTCTACCGGTTGCATTCAGTACGTCATCACCGAAAGGTGCATTGGCATACTCCTCTTCGTCGAGAACAAATGGACGAATGGCAGCGTGCGGACAAACATAAGCAC
>CAYPPC010000049.1:10863-14620 GCA_964412435.1 uncultured Paludibacter sp. | reverse complement strand
GAAGATCAACGACAAGCACTTCGAAGTGATTGTTCGTCAGATGATGCGTAAAGTGGAAATCCTGGATCAGGGTGACACCCGCTTCCTCGAAAAACAGATTGTTGACAAACTGGAGTTCGCAGAAGAAAATGACCGCATCTGGGGCAGAAAAGTGATTGTGGATGCCGGTGACTCAGAAGTTCTGAAACCGGGTCAGATTATCACCGTTCGCAAACTGCGCGAGGAGAACAGTATCCTGAAGCGCCGCGGTTCCGAGCGACTGGTTGAAAGCCGCGATGCTATCCCGGCAACATCTAACCAGGTGCTGCAAGGTATCACCCGCGCTGCACTGCAAACTCAGAGCTTTATGTCTGCTGCTTCTTTCCAGGAGACTACGAAAGTACTCAACGATGCAGCCATCAACGGAAAAGTGGACCGTCTCGAAGGTCTGAAAGAGAATGTGATCTGTGGTCACCTCATTCCGGCCGGTACCGGTCTGCGCAACTACGAAAAACTGGTGGTTGGCTCACAGGATGAGTATGAGAAAATCATGGATGCACGCCGTAATGTGCTTGACGTGGAGCAGGACTCAGAGCTTGTGAAAGATATTGAATAATAAGTCAAAGATATAATGTGTATTCAGAAGGCACTCAGGACAAACTGTCCTTGTGTGCCTTCTGTTTTTTAACACAAGCCGATCATCTTTTCAAACTCTTTATTTCAGGTGAAAAATTTAGTATAAAACAAAAATTATTTGTCTGATAGGAAATAAAAAAGTATTTTAGTACTTTCAATTAACATTAAAATAATAAACCGCTCAACACCTATTAATATGAATGAAAAAAATTATTGCGTGATTATGGCCGGTGGGGTAGGAGCCCGCTTTTGGCCTTTTAGTCGTGAAAAACGACCTAAGCAATTTCTTGATTTTTTTGGTACAGGCCGCTCTCTGATTCAGATGACTTTTGATCGATTCAAACAGATAGTTCCTGTGAAAAATATATTAATCGTTTCCAATATTCTCTATAAGGATCTTATCCTGGAGCAACTTCCGGAACTGACAGAAGAGCAGATTCTGCTTGAGCCGGCACGTCGTAATACTGCTCCATGTATTGCTTATGCAGTACACCGGATCAAAGCTATTACCGAAGATGCGAATATCATTGTGGCTCCTTCTGATCACCTGATCTTGAAAGAGGACCGTTTTCAGGAGACTATTCTCTCCGGACTGGCTCATATTGAGAATAATGACTGCCTGCTCACTCTCGGCCTCAAACCGAGTCGCCCCGAAACAGGTTATGGCTATATTCAGGTGGGAGAGGGCACGGGTAATCCCCGCCCGGTAAAAACATTTACCGAGAAACCCAATGCTGAACTGGCACAGGTATTTTTTGAAACCGGTGAGTTTTTCTGGAACTCAGGTATTTTTCTCTGGAATCTGAAAGCTATTGATGTAGCCTTTAAAACTTATCTGCCGGAAGTGTCGGGTAAGTTTGAAGCCGGTGCCGGCCTCTACAACACCGATAAGGAGCAGGATTTTATCAATGAGATGTATCCCTCCTGCCCCAGTATCTCTATCGATTACGGAGTGATGGAGAAAGCGGAAAATGTTTGTGTTTATACCACTGAGTTTGGCTGGTCCGACCTGGGTACCTGGGGCTCACTTTATGAGCTTTCTGAAAAAGATAAGCATGATAATGCTACACTGGTGTGCAATGCGCTCTACTACGACAGTAAGGAGAATATTGTGACCC
Organism: uncultured Paludibacter sp.; assembly: GCA_964412435.1. Classification (GTDB taxonomy): domain Bacteria; phylum Bacteroidota; class Bacteroidia; order Bacteroidales; family Paludibacteraceae; genus UPXZ01. Next base: position 12,887 of record CAYPPC010000049.1, on the reverse strand, counting down.
TGCCGGAAGGCAAACTGGCGGTGATTCATGACCTGGAAGGCTACATTGTTGCTGAATCTGACAATGTGCTGCTGGTGTGTAAAAGAACTGACGAAGAGCGTATCAGACAGTTTGTGAATGATACCAATTTTAAGTACGACGGAAAGTTTTCCTGATCGTCTGAAAACTGTAACTAATTGAAGTTTAACTTTTGTCGTGTCCTGCCCGGCAACATAGAGGCGGGCACGACATTTTTAATAATATTATTTGACGCCCATGTCTGATGTAATTAATCTGCTTCCCGATTCGGTGGCCAACCAGATTGCTGCCGGTGAAGTGATTCAACGTCCTGCTTCTGTTGTGAAAGAGTTAATGGAAAATGCAATAGATGCCGGAGCTACACGCATACAGGTGGTGATAAAGGGTGGAGGCAACGACCTGATTCAGGTGATTGATGACGGAAAAGGGATGAGTGAGACCGACGCCCGAATGTGTTTTGAGCGACACGCCACTTCAAAAATAAAGGAGGCTGATGATCTCTTTCAGCTCTACAGCAAAGGTTTCCGCGGAGAGGCCCTCGCGTCTATTGCCTCTGTAGCTCAGGTGGAGCTGCGCACACGTCGCGAAGAGGATGAACTGGGCACATTCATCGAAATAGCAGGGTCCCGCCTTTTTCGGCAGGATAGTGTGCAAACTGATAAGGGGTCCAATATCGCCGTTAAGAATCTTTTCTTTAATGTGCCGGCACGCCGCCGTTTCCTAAAATCTTACAGCACAGAAATGATGCATATCCGGAATGAGTTCTTTCGGATTGTGCTGGTGCATCAGGATATAAGCTTTTCGCTTTACGATGATAATAATGAGCTTTTCAATCTGCCGGAGTCTTCCATTAAAGCCCGCATTGAAACTTTGTTTGGCAACAAAATGGACAAACAGTTGTTGCCGGTGGAGGCCGAAACTGACTTTGTAAGCATTCGGGGTTTTACCGGTCGGCCCGAGTTCGCCCAGAAATCTGCACATCAGTATTTTTTTGTGAATGGTCGCTATATGCGTCACCCCTATTTTCACCGGGCGGTGATGTCTGCTTATGAAAAATTGATTAAGCCGGGTGAATACCCCTCCTATTTTTTACGTTTTGAGATCGATCCCAAATCAGTGGATGTCAATGTGCATCCGGCTAAAATAGAAATCAAGTTTGAAAATGAGCAGGTGGTCTTTTCTATTCTGCAGGCTGCAGTGAAGGAGTGCCTGGGAAAATTTCAGGTGATGCCTGCCCTCGATTTCGACTTGGAGGGTTCGCCCGATATCCCGGTGCCGGATATGAACCGCCCTGTTGTGCAGCCACGTGTCGATTTCAATCCGGACTACAACCCTTTTGGCAGCAGTAGCAGCAGTCGCAGTTCTGGGGGCAGCCGGCCCGCAAGCTCCGGCAGCAGTTACGACTGGGAGAAACTTTATGCCGGCTTCAGCCAAAAGGAGGAGGAGAACGAAACGGTGGAGATCGATTTCAAAGGATCCGGAAGCGGAAGTGTTACAACTTCGCCGGAAACTGGGCAGGGCAGAATAGCGGAAGATTTCACCGGTCTGTTTCATTATAAACAGCGATATATCATCACTACTGTGTCTGATGGTCTGATGATGATTGATCAGCATCGCGCTCATTTCAGAGTGCTTTATGACCGTCTGATGCTGTTGATTCAGAATCAGCGCGGTACATCTCAGCAAATGCTGTTTCCGGAGGTGCTGGAGCTGAATGAGAATGAGAATGCTGTAATGCAGAAAATTTTGCCGGAGCTGGAGTGGGTCGGTTTTGATATTGCGGAGTCTGGTCGCAACAGCTATTCGGTGAATGGTGTACCTTCTGAGCTGAAATCATCAGCCACGCTGGCTTTGTTGCAAGAGCTGATTGCAGAGGTGCAGGAGGCCGGCTTGCAGGTAAAAGAGCGGGTGCAGGAGCGTATTGCGGAGGTTTTAGCGCGTAAGTCAGCCGTGCAATACGGGCAGACTCTCACAAGTGATGAGATGAGCCGACTGGTGGATGACCT
>CAYPPC010000049.1:9122-10853 GCA_964412435.1 uncultured Paludibacter sp. | reverse complement strand
GCTCAGTTGTTCCAACCATCTCTATTCGCCTGACGGCAAAACCACTGTCATTGTGCTGCAGCTGGAGGAGATAGAAAAACGATTTGCTTAGAGAAAACTGAGTGCATATATTTATACAAAAAGTGCAGTGACCGTCAGGTTCACTGCACTTTTTTATATCTGTAGGGACGAGATTTTATTCCTCTTCCACGTGTGGCATAATCAGTTTGTAGCCTTTACCGTGAATATTGATAATAGCAACATCACTATCCTCTTTCAGAAGCTTACGCAATTTGGTAATATATACGTCCATACTGCGGGCATTGAAATAGTTGTCGTCCACCCAAATAGTCTTCAGCGCGTAGTTACGCTCCAGAATATTGTTGGCATTGGCAGCCAGCAGGGTGAGCAGTTCAGACTCTTTGGTGGTCAGTTTTTTCGTCTCACCATCAAATTCGAGGGTCTGTTTTTGCGAGTCAAATGTGTAACCACCGATGTGGTAAACAATAATATCTTTCGCTTTTTTACCGCGCACACGACGCAGGATAGATTCAATACGATAGAGCAGCTCTTCCATGCTGAATGGTTTGCTCAGATAGTCGTCAGCTCCCAGTTTGAAGCCCTGCAGAATATCTTCTTTCATCGACTTGGCGGTGAGGAAGATAATAGGTACTTCAGTATTTACGGCACGGATATCAGCGGCAAGCGCAAATCCGTCTTTTTTAGGCATCATCACGTCCAGTACACAGAGGTCGTATTTGTTGCGTATAAAGGCTTTGTAGCCTGCCTCGCCATCCGGCTGAAGATCGCAATCATAACCTTTGGTCTGAAGATATTCTCTTAACAACATGCCAAGATTTTCGTCGTCTTCACAAAGAAGGATACTTACTTTTTCTTCATTCATAGTTAATAATTCTTTAGAGTTGGTATTATTATTGTAAATTTAGTTCCCAGTCCGGGTTCGCTTTCTACTTTAATCTGACCGTGATGTTCGGTCACAATTTTTTTCACGTAAGCAAGCCCGAGGCCGAAGCCTTTAACATTATGCAGATTACCGGTTGAAACCCGGTAAAATTTCTCGAAAATCCTTTTCAGATTCTCTTTTTTCAGTCCGATTCCGTTATCTTCCACGCTGATGCATAATTTATCTTTCTCGTTGCGTGTTTCAAGTGTCAAAATCGGTGTTTTATCACAATATTTCAGCCCGTTGTCCATCAGGTTGAATATCACATTGGTAAAGTGAACCTCATCAATCAGCACCAGATCGTTTTCGGCATTCAGACGTGTCACAATCTCGCCGCCGCGGCTGGTCACTTTCAATGAGAAGCTGCTGATTATATCCTTCAGCAGACTGTTAACTTTAATTTCTGTCAGTTTCAAGGTCGAGTTCTCCTGTTCAAACATCGACATTTGCAGTACTTTTTCTACCTGCAGGCTGAGTCGTTTGGTCTCATCCTTTATCACATTGGACACGTGAGCAAGCATTTGCGGCTTTTTCCCTATCTCACTGTCCTGCAACATTTGCGAGGCCAGCGAAATGGTGGATATAGGTGTTTTGAACTCATGTGTCATATTATTAACAAAGTCGTTCTTGATTGTGTTCAGTTGTTTCTGTCTGAAAATAATCATCAGCGTACTGATATAAATCAGCAAAATCAACACAATTACACCAATGCTGGGTAGCAACATGCCAAAAGTAAGGAACAGTTTGTCACTTTTCCCGGGGAAATAGAGCTCGATAAATGTTTCGCG
>CAYPPC010000049.1:3134-9112 GCA_964412435.1 uncultured Paludibacter sp. | reverse complement strand
TTCCTGACGCGGAAAGAGCCTCTGCACATATTTATCCTGTTTATTACCCGGGCCGTTCCGGTAGTCGTTGCTTCTGTAGAGCTTAACATCATTTTTATCAATGATGGCAAATTCAAAAGGCAGTAGAATGCCGTTGCGTGTAAGATATATTTCTAAAATCTCCTCCAACTCCTTGAAGTCGACGCGATCACTGATATCCTTGTTAGCTGTGCCTTGCAACCAGTTAAAAACCGCCTGGTCGAGTATGGTTTTAGAGCGTGAAAAGCTCTTCTGAAACTTCTTCTGCAGTGCACTTGAGATCTCCTCTATGCTTGACTGTCCGTGCTTCTCAGAGAGTTGCACCGATGGGGTGGGCTGTTTGCTGCCCCAGTTTGTCGAGATGGTGTCACGAAGATGCAGGTCGTCGAGCGGCCGCGGGAAAAGATTTTGCTTGCTCCCCATGCTTCCCGGCTCGAGGGTCTGCGTCAGATACTGCAGAGCTTCGTTTTCTTCAAGCAGAAAAACAGTCTGGATCAGACTCAGCTTTACAGCATCTTCAAAGCGGTGCTCTTCCAGATCAACAGCATCGTTCAGATACTTAACCTGCAATGCTATCAATGCGCCGAATGTTAGTAACATCACGGCTATGAGTATCCACAAAGTGCTTTTTCGCATAACTCTACAAAGTTAAAATAAAATAGATTGTTAATTTAACAATTAACGAAGTTTAACCTCAGGGGTTTTTACTCTTACAATCCGAAAGAAGTTAGCAGTTTACTCTTCTATATAACAAATATTTAATGATTTTGTTCATGTAGAACAATCAAATTAAAATAAGGTAAATTCCCTTTCTAAAAATAAATATATATCAAAAATAGTACTGTAATTATTACTCTGATAAATAATTTCAAAGAAAACTCTATTGCTCCGATATATTTAATAACGGTGAGGTTTAACCTTTTAGTTTACTTATGTTTGACTAAAAAGAGGTAAGAAAGTTTAAAGAGAGTATTAAAATCTGTTTTACGACTGCAAAGATTAGATGAAAATATGTTGTAAAGCATCAAAAAACGGAGCAGTCAACAAACCACTCCGTTTTCATTAATTCAACAAGTATCAAGTATTTTCTCTCTTATTATTGCTTATGGGATAATTATCTTTTTGGCATAATGTCTGCCCGCTTCAGCGAGCCCGGCAATATAAACACCGCTTTTGAACGGACCGAACTGCTCCATTCCGGTAAACTCCTTCTCTTCTATTTTGCGCCCTTCTACTGTGAAAAGACTCAGCTGAACCGGCTCGAGACCGCGATTGTGCATATAGATGCGATTGCCCGCAGTGCTTATTTCGGTTGAGCCTGTCGGCCGGTTGTTATCTACATTGGAGCCTGTCTCTTCTTCAAAAAGGAATTGATATACCCTGACAATCTGTGCTGCCCAGGCTGCTTCGTTATGTCCTGCTCCCTGTACTACTTCATATTTCAACAGTTCCTCTGAAAATCCGGCCGCTTTGGTCTTGTCATAAAAAGCTTGCATATTGCTCACCATGTTGGTGTCTTCATTGGTGCCACAAATAAAGTACATCCTGGTTTTGTCGGTATACTGGCCACTCCAGTCTGCCACATAGTTATTCAGATCAGTTTTGCAGAACCAAAATGAGGGTGACATCACACCTATTCGTCCGAAGGTATCGTGCTCCTTCAGCCCGGCATAATAGGAGATGAGCCCGCCCATGGAGCTTCCGCATATACCGGTGTTTTCACGGTCGGTTAATGTGCGGAAATTGGCATTTACGTAGGGGATTATATGATTTTTAATAGCTTGCAGATATTCGTCACCCTGCGCTACACCACCTTCATAACTGGGGTTGCCAAAGGGGGCGTACTCCTTAAGGCGTCCGGCACTGTTGTCAATAGTGACTACGACGCCTACATTTTCACCGGCATCATAGAGCTGTTGCATCGCCTGTTCCATATTCCAGGAGCCAAATGCACCGGATTCAAAGACATTTTGACCGTCGTGCATATAGAGAACGGGATAACGCTTCTCAGGATTTTCATCATAATCGGGTGGCAGATATATCAAAATACGCCGATTTCCCTGCAAGGGTGAAAAGTCAGAAAAAGTGTGGGTGATGTATTTGTTTTCACCGGGGATATTGCGCCACTGTGCTACTGTGATATTCACATTAGGTTCTTCAGCCGTTGCATGCCTGTTTTCTATCGGACCGCCGGAGTTGCTCAGTTCTTCAAATTCCCAGCCACGTCCGCAAAGCAGTTTGTACTGAATCACAGTGACATCGGGAATGGTGATTTTATAAGTGGTGCTGTTTACTTTTTCCAGCTGCAGTGCAGCGTCAGGGTCCCAGCTGGGGCTGACAAAGCTACCTGTGATATAAACTTCTCCGTCGGGCGTATTTTCGGGAACAGTTGCAGTAATATGGATATCGCCAGCAACGGCATCGGGTTCGTACACTGCTGCCCAGCGTGCTACAATATCATTTTCGTTGAATTTTCGGTTGGCAATATCACTACCGCCCGATGATTTTTCTACATACTCCCAGCCCGGCCCTGAGCAGTACTTATACTCGGCCGAGGCCGCATCTGTATCGATTTCTATCTGAAATTTGTTGTTGTCAATTTTAGTCATTTTTTGCTGACTCCACCCGGTGAAGTTACCTGCGATGTAACATTCATGTGTTCCCTCCGGAACAGTCACAGTAAAAGTGAGAGCAGAAATGCTCACAGACAAAGCCAGAATGGCAGATAAGGTGGTGAGCCTTTGGAAGAAGGTGTTGGTCTTAAACATGGTTATACGATTTTGAATAGATTGATTAAAGCAAAGATATATTTTACAATGAGAAGTATTGCAAGAATGAAAGGATAAAAAACGCAGAACTCCCGCAAACGATTGTGTTGGCGGGAGTTCTGTTGAAGTTTAATTCTTTTTAGGCTTTTATGCTCTCAACAAGGATTTTGTCGTTGCTGGAGCTCTCTTCAAATACTTCCAGATCGAAGTAGCTGAGAGCCGCAATCAGATGATCAAAAACATCAGCCATAATATCTTCATAGCGAGCCCAGATGGTAGTGTTTGTAAAGCAATACACTTCGAGAGGCAAGCCGTGTGAGTCGGGAGCCAGTTGGCGCACCATAATGCTCATATCCTGCTTGATGGTGTCCAGTGACTTCAGATACATCAGCGCATATTGTCTGTAAAGTCCGATGTTGGTCAGGTTTCTGCCATTTACGGCAAATTTACGGTTGGCACCGATTCGCTCGTTATGTGCATCAATTTCGGCCTGACGCTCAGGAATATAATCTTTGAGAAACTGAATTTCCCGGTATTTGGGAAGATCTTCCCGCTCCACATACTTCACTGAACCTTGCTTAATATTAATGGTACGTTTGATTCGTCTGCCGCCGGCATCCTGCATACCCCGCCAGTTCTGAAACGATTCCGATACCAGTGCGTAAGTGGGAATAGTGATGATCGTTTTGTCAAAGTTGACCACTTTAACCGTATTCAGAGTGATTCGCTGAACATCACCATCTGCATTGTATTTGGGCATCGTAATCCAGTCGCCCTTGCGCACCATGTCGTTGGTAGTCACCTGAATGCTGGCTACCAGCCCCAGAATGGAGTCCTTGAAAATCAGCATCATCACTGCTGATGCAGCCCCCATGGAGGTGAAAAAACGCCCCATAGTGATGGAGGTGAAAATAGCGATAACAGCAGCCACTGTGAAGATTACCAGGATGATACGAAACACCTGGAGATAACTCTCAATGGGTTTGTCTTTGTACTTTTCGCGTGTTAGCAAATAGTCGGTCACAGCTCCCAGAATACTCATGATCATCTTAAAAATAACAACTACTATGATGAGTTGCACAATCTTCAGTGCACCGGCTTCGATGTGAGCAAATTTTTCAAATACAACCGGAATGGTATTCAACAGCCAGGTGAGCGGTACGAAGAGAGCCAGATATACCGGGAATTTATTTGTCACCAGGTGGTTGGCAATCTTGAGTTTTTTGCCTCTTCCGAGCCTGTCCAGTATAAAAATAATTATTCGTTTGGCTACCCACTGAAAAATATAGGTGAAAAGCACCACAGTAGCCAATTGTACTACCATCAGCACAGTGTCGGCAAAGCGTTCGGAAACACCCCAGTTTCGCAACAGTTCCACCATCCAGCGGGTGACCGCAAATGTTGATTCCTGCAAGTTTTCTACGTTATAATCCATATCTTTTTATTTTTATTGTTTATATGTTCTTCTTAAATAGGATACAAGTCTTATATTTTATGCAAAGTTCTTGCCACAAGTCACTTATTGGGAAATAAAATACCACATCTTTTGTATTTCTTCTTAAAAACTAAAAGGGGAAAAAATCCCCCCTTTTGGTTTTGTCGCTGCATCAAATGCAGACATAAATATCGCTTGCTTATTTCGGTGAAAATAATGTACACCGTTCAAAGCGGGATGCTTTTTACATCGATTTCACCTGTTTGTAAACGTTTTCAGCGGTGAATCCAAGTTTCTCGTCGAGCACTGTGTAGGGGGCTGAGAAACCGAATGATTCGAGACCCCAGATTTTACCGTTTTCACCAACAAGTCCCAGTAGGTTCACCGGCAGACCGGCAGTCAGTCCGAAGCGTTTTACACCCTGAGGCAACACACTTTCCTGATACTCCTGAGGCTGGCTTCTGAACAGTCCTTCACTCGGAACCGATACAATGCGTACCTTCATACCATCTTTGCGAAGCAGTTCAGCTCCTTCGGCCAGGGTTGAAACTTCAGATCCTGATGCGAGCAGCACCACATCGGGATTGCCGTCACACTCTACCACATAGGCTCCTTTTTCAACCTGTTGTGAGGCTGCCTTGCGATTATCGCCGGGCAGGTTTTTAATGTTCTGACGCGAAAGTACCAGCGCAGTAGGTGTTTTCTGATTCTCCATCGCCATGCGCCAGGATACAGTGGCTTCTTCCACGTCTGCGGGACGAAGCACCAGCATAGAGTTCCCGCCGCTGTGGTTTTTTAGTTTTTCCATCAGTCGCAGCTGTGCTTCCTGTTCCACCGGTTCGTGGGTGGGGCCGTCTTCGCCAACGCGGAATGCATCGTGCGTCCAGATATATTTTACGGGGAGCTCCATCAGAGCAGCCATTCTTAGGGCCGGTTTCATATAGTCGGAGAATACGAAGAATGTACCGCAAGCTACATGAACTCCACCATGCAGTGCAATTCCATTAGCCAGACAGGCCATTGTGAGTTCAGAAACGCCGGCTTGAAGGAATTTTCCTGAAAAATCTCCTTTGGTCATCGCCTTGGTTTTTTTCAGGAAACCGTCGGTTTTGTCAGAGTTGCTCAGGTCGGCGCTCGACACAATCATGTTGTCCACATTCTCGGCTAAATATCCAAGTACGTGTGCAGAAGCGGCACGGGTAGCCTGATCAGCTTTTTGCTCAATAGAATCCCAGTCGAGATTCAGCGTTTTTTCATTGAAATATTGCTCCATTTTTTGAGCCAGCTCCGGGTTTTGTGCAGCCCAGGCTTCCTTCTCAGCTTTTTTGCTTTTCATCAGTTCTTTCAGCTCTGCCTCCCGGCGGGAGTAGATAGTTTTGCTCTCCTCAAAAACTGCGAAAGGATCATCAGGGTTACCGCCCAGATTTTTAACTGTTGCCGGGAAGTCAGCCTTTGTAGCACTCAGGGGCTGACCGTGTGTGTCCACTGTATTCTCATGACTTTCGCCATCAGCCGTAACTGCACCTTTGGCCATCAGCGTTGAGCCGATAATTAATACCGGTTTCTCTTTCTCTTTTTTAGCTTCACGCAATGCGGTTCTGATCTCTGTTACATTGTTACCGTCAATCTCCATCACCCGCCAGCCCCAGGCTTCGTATTTCATCTTCACATTCTCACCCGAAACCTCATCCACATAGGTAGAGAGCTGTACATTGTTGGAGTCATAAAACATAATCAGATTGTTCAATCCAAGCTGT
>CAYPPC010000049.1:0-3124 GCA_964412435.1 uncultured Paludibacter sp. | reverse complement strand
CCGGCAATGCGCCCAGCACCCTGAGAAACCTCCTCCTGAATTCCACCGTCAGAAATAAAGGAGTAAATTGTTTGGTTCATTACTTCTCCAAAACGCTCTTTCAAAAATTTGGCTGCAATGGCGGCACCAACTGCATAAGTGTGTCCCTGACCAAGTGGTCCGGAAGTGTTTTCCACACCGTGCGCTACATCCACTTCGGGGTGTCCCGGAGTGATACTGCCCCACTGACGGAAGCTCTTCAGGTCGTCGATACTATATTTACCGGTCAGCATCAATACCGAATAGAGCATCGGTGACATGTGTCCCGGGTCGAGGAAGAAGCGATCCCGACCTTCCCAGTATGGGTTTTCAGGGTCATATTCCAGAAATTCGGAGTAGAGGACATTGATAAAATCGGCTCCGCCCATGGCGCCACCCGGGTGCCCCGACTTAGCCTTTTCAACCATTGCCGCACTCAAAATCCGAATGTTATCAGCAGCTTTGTTCAGTTCCAGTGTTGTGTTCATAACAGTAATTGATTGATTATTATTAATGATTCTATTTCTATTGTTATTAATTTTATTGTTCTTTGTCCGGTCTAAAACCGATAACCCACCGTGTAGGCGAGTCCCCAGGAAGAACCCTCCTCCTGACCATATCCCGGAATATACCAGGGAGCAACAGCGCCCGGTTTGTTTTTATTGATAATATGTTTGTTTCTGATCGTCCAGCCCATATAAATATTCCTGAAAACATCTACCCGTATACCGGCATTCAGTTCTAACCAAAATTTTGTAGCCGACAGCGATCCGGTATCAAATGTGTCAGAGCCTCCCCAGTAGTCATCATTAAAACTAAGATTGTTGAATGAATAGTTAAAATGACTCATTCCCAGACGAAATCCTGCTAAAAAGAAATTCTGCATCATGCCCGGTTCTTTGGCTTTCAGAGCGGGAATATCGAGACCTAGCTTGGCAAAAGCTCCGTTGCTTTGAAATTGAACCTCACTGTCGGAGGCTCTTGAAATTCCGGCCACACCGGCTTCCACTACCGGGAAGTATTTGTTTTTCAGTATAAACTGCACATTGCCTTGTATGCGGTAGCTGTGCTGATCAAAAATGGCTGTTTGCAGAAAAGGAGCCACATCCATCTCCACCAGCATTCCCTGCCACAGAGCGGTAGAGTCCTTTTTCTGCTCTTTTTCCTGAGAAAAGGCAGGCATTGAAAAGCCCGCCAGCAAAAAACTACTTAATAATATGATTTAACTTAATGTTCTCGACATGCAAAGTGTTTACATTAGGTTCATAAAGGGTGATGCTGTCAAAAAAATGACCACTCGTCTTAACCGATTCAATGGTGTGAACGCGTACAGCTCCGCATTCAAAGGAGAGCAGTTCAATACCGGATTTGTAATTCACCGTAATAGTGTCGGCAATATCACCCACCAGTAGGCGAAACTGTGATGTTTCGGCAAACTGATTTAGCGGTGCTTTGAGATTTCCGACTTCCGCATTATTTAGCAACAATGAATCTATACCGATACCGTGAGCACTTACAGGCGTAATCCGCACTTTTTTCTGTGCCCATCGGCCGGTTGCCGGGTTGATGCTGTCCACATAAAAGCTCATCCCAACTTCCACATCTCTGCTTTTCCGGCAAATGCTTTCATCCGTGCAGGAGTGAAAAATAACACCAGCCAGCAGAAAGAGCACTGCCCATTTTATAATATTAAACTTGTTTTTCATTAAAACAGCTCTTTCACCTCCTCTTTCAAATGGCGGAGCGCAGCGCTTATCGCTGTCTCTTCCGGTGTGTTATAGATTTCAAGTATCATAGATGCCAGTTTTTGAGCCGGCTCATCGGGTTTGCACTGTGCAGCGCAGCTATTAATCAGTTGCGTCAGACTTTCGCGTGCTTCACTCAGTTCTTCCCAGAGCAGTTCGCTCACATAAATTTGCTGTGAGGCATTGTGTTCAAACTCCCTGCGCACTTCGTTGAGCAGTTTGCTCTGCAACGCTATGCAGGACATGCCCGCTTCGGTGTGGTTCACTAACAAACTGTTCGGGTTGATGCGCTCCAGCAGCAGTGTCAACCGCTCGTAGGCACGCAGGCGCGTAGAGGTGACCACCTTGGTGTCGCCGTGACCGGTGTCTGAATTCCGGTATTGCAGTATCATTTTTCCCACAAAATAGAGCAGAAGGATGACAGCTGCCAATCCAAAAATTGTCAGAATAATTGTCATTATGTCAGAACTGATAAGTTTCATTACGTACTTATATTATTTTGCCAGAAAATATCCGGCCGCAACGGCCAAAATACCTAAAATCACACTCAATACAATATAGAGCAGGGCTGTGCTTAGCTGACCATTTTCTATTAGCTGCAGGTTTTCAAATGTAAAAGCCGAAAAAGTGGTGAATCCACCGCAAAATCCGGCAATCAGTAACAACTGCATATTTCCTGCTGCCGGTCGTCCGGCAAAGATACCGGCCAAAATTCCAATCAGCAGACTCCCGGCGATATTCACTGTTAAAGTGCCCGCAGGAAGCGATAACAGAGGCCAGGTTTGGTTTAATTTTGAAATCAAAAAGCGTAAGGAGCTTCCGAAGAATCCGCCTACACCTACCCAAAGCATCTGTTTTAACATAAACACCGGCTACAATGTTTTCTCTATTTTATAATCATTCCGCTCCGGTGAATTACGCGCTATCAGCTCTGCCAAAAATCCGGTCAGGAAAAGCAGCGTACCCAGTATCATCATCACAAGCGAAATATAAAAATAGGGACTGTTTACCACCAGCGGAGCCGGTATGTGGTTTTTCAAAGCAATCAGCTTGTGAGCACCCACAACTACAATAGCAATAAATCCGAAAATAAACATCAGGCTGCCAATCAACCCAAAAAAGTGCATCGGCTTTTTGCCAAATTTGCTGAAAAACCAGAGTGTAATCAGATCCAGGTAACCGTTTACAAAACGACTCATACCAAATTTGGAATCTCCAAACTCTCTTTTGCGGTGTGTCACCACCTTTTCACCGATATGATTAAATCCCGCATTCTTTGCCAGATAGGGAATATAACGGTGCATATCGCCATAAACTTCAATGTTTTTCACCACTTCGTTGCGATAGGCTTTCAGTCCGCA
>CAYPPC010000048.1:11626-14691 GCA_964412435.1 uncultured Paludibacter sp. | reverse complement strand
CCCGTTTCAGGTAAATGTTGGTTCCGTAAGCTGCAGAAAGACGTTTTGCAAAATAGAGCGGCGTTTCCCGTCCCACGTAGTTTTTTAGCAGAGCGCGGTACTCCGCCTGAAATGAAGCATCGTTACGAAATTTGTAAAATGCAGTTTTCAGCTCATCAATCACACCGTGCAGAATTTCCGGAATATAGGCACCGCCAAAGGTTCCGTAATACCCTTTGTCCGAAAAACCAGCTGCTTTTTGTTCTGTTTTAGTTTCCATTTTTATTTTGAATTATTGTTTTGTTTCGATTAAGGCATAAAAAAAAGGCTTATCGTGAGTCGATAAGCCTTTTTCTTATATGATTTTGTTCAATTTATACGATGACAAATTTTCACAAGGGCATCCGCTCACAAGTTAAGTCTTGTAAGTGCCACCACCAAAAATTAAGAGTCATCAAATTGTTCATTGTTCTTGTTTGTAAAGATTACGGTTGCAAAGATTACACTTTATTTTTAATTCTCCAAAAAAAAAGATGATTTTATCTTCTATTTTTGGAAAAATGAAGTGATTTTGCTCTTAATCCAAACTATTTAATCTTATTCTGAGTGTTCCGGTTACAAAATTATTCGTTGATAAATTTGCGTAAAACGTACTGCAGAATACCTTCATTTTCGTAATAAACCACATCAATTGGAGAGTCCAAACGGGCAGTTACCTTAAATTTAGTCACTTTGCCGTTTTCATCTTTAGCTTCAACGTTCAGTTTCTTCAATGGTTCTAAACCTTCCGCAATATTGTGAATAGTGAACTGTTCTCTTCCGGTCAATCCAAGACTTTCTGCTGATTCGCCATTCTCATATTCTAATGGAAGCACGCCCATACCCACTAAATTGCTTCGGTGAATGCGCTCGTAACTTTCGGCTATAACCGCCTTAACGCCCAGCAAGTAAGTACCTTTGGCAGCCCAGTCGCGCGACGAACCGCTACCATACTCTTTTCCCGCCAGGATAATCAGCGGCTGCTTTTCAGCAATGTATTTTTGTGCCACATCATACACGGTGCCCTCTTCGCCTGTCGGCAAATGGGTCGAATAACCACCCTCTTTGCTGGCAATTCTGTTGCGAATACGCACGTTGGCAAATGTTCCGCGGGTCATCACTTCGTCATTTCCGCGACGCGAACCGTAAGAGTTGAAAGCAGCACGTTCCACACCTTTGCTGATCAGATATTTACCTGCAGCCGACTCTTCGTTAAAGGAGCCTGCCGGCGAAATGTGGTCGGTGGTGATGCTGTGACCCAATACAAGCAACGGGTAGGCCGACTCGATATCGGAAAGTGCCGGAGCTTCTTCCGAAAGATCTTTGAAAAATGGCACTTCACGCACGTAAGTGGAGTCATCTTCCCAATGGTAGAGTTCATCCGTGGGCACTTCTAAGCTCTGCCACTCTTCATTGCCATCAAAAATTTCACTGTAGTTTTTCTTGAAATCTTCAGCGGTCAACACACTGTTCATCAGGTCGCTAATCTCTTCGTGCGTTGGCCAGATATCTTTCAGGTAAATCGGCTCGTTGTTGCGGTCGTAGCTTAGCGGCTCTGTTGTTAAGTCGATATCTACCCGGCCGGCAATGGCGTAAGCAACCACTAACATCGGCGACATCAGAAAGTTCATCTTAATTTCCGGGTGAATGCGCGCTTCAAAGTTTCTGTTTCCTGAAAGTACAGATGCGGTTACAATATCGTATGTGTCGATAGCTTCAGAAATTTTTTGCGGCAGCGGACCGGAGTTTCCAATACAGGAAGTACATCCGTATCCCACGGTATGGAATTTCATCGCTTCCAGGTCGCCCATTAAATCGGCTTTTTCCAGATAGTCGGTAACTACTTTTGAACCCGGTGCCAATGAAGTTTTTACCCAGGGTTTAGCAGTAACGCCCAATTCACGTGCTTTTTTAGCCACTAAACCGGCTCCAATCATTACATAAGGGTTGGAGGTGTTGGTACAGGAAGTAATGGCGGCTACGGTAATAGTACCATCCGAAATCATATATTTCTGATCACCGTCTGAAATCCAAACAGTTTTCAAACCATCTTTTTCAGCTGTTTCAATTTCCATGGGTCGTTGACTTTCGTGCGGTTTACCTATTTGCTGTCCGCCGCCTTCATTGCCCCAGCGAACTAATGCAGCTACACGCTCGTCGATATTAACATAATTACGACTATAGGTATCCTGCATCAGATCTTTAAATTTGTTTTTGAGCTGGCTTAGCAAAATTTTATCCTGCGGACGTTTCGGACCGGCAACGCTCGGCTCAACGGTGGACATATCTAACTCAATAATATCGGTATATTCCACTTCACCCACTTCGGTGCTCCAAAGCATATTGGCTTTGCAGTAAGTCTCCACCAGATTGATTTGCTCCTGCGAGCGGTTGCTCTTCTCCATATATTCGAGCGTTTTTTCGTCAATCGGGAAGTAGGTAATGGTGCAGCCAAACTCAGGCGACATATTTCCAATTGTCGCACGGTCAGGCACGCTTAAAGACTTTAATCCGGGTCCGAATACTTCTACAAATTTACCCACAACACCGTATGAGCGAAGCAGTTGTGCAATAGTCAATACCAGGTCGGTAGCTGTGGTTCCGGCCGGCAGTTCGTTAGTGAGTTTTAAGCCAATTACCTGTGGTGTAACAAAATAGAGCGGTTGACCGAGAATGGCAGCTTCCGCTTCAATTCCACCAACGCCCCAGGCCACTACGCCAATTCCGTTTACCATTGGTGTGTGCGAGTCGGTACCTACCAGCGTATCGGGAAATGCTTCGCCGTCACGGGCAATTACACCTTTGGAGAGATATTCTAAGTTCACCTGATGGCAAATACCCATTCCGGGTGGCACCACGCTGAAGTTTTCAAAGGCTTTTTGTCCCCATTTCAGGAAACGGTAGCGTTCGTTATTTCTGTTGTATTCTTCTTTAATGTTTCTGTCTAAGGCATATTTCGAGCCAAAATAATCAACCTGAACCGAGTGGTCAATCACCAGATCAACAGGGATTAATGGGTTGATTTTGTTGGGATCTTTGCCCTTGCG
>CAYPPC010000048.1:0-11526 GCA_964412435.1 uncultured Paludibacter sp. | reverse complement strand
CCGTTTTCCTGAAGTTTAGTCAAACTGTAATAATCGTGCTCTCCGAGGGCACTTTGCAGTTTTTCCTTGTAAATGTATTTGTTTGTTTCCATGATAAAATTTATTTGTTTACTGCTTACTAAACAGTGTGGATTTCTGTTTTTTAGAAAACTCAATGTGAGTAGCTACAAATTTAATAAAATTTCACGGCTTAACAAGTTAGAAAGTGTGAAAAATAAAGTGGGAGTGTTGATTTAAGAAAGTTTGGGTGTGGATGGGCGTAGAAAATTATAAATCTACCCAATCTTCAATAGAAGCAGTGTAAAGTTTATTATTATGAACAATTTTAAACTGATCAATATCACCATAGAATGCGATGACCTTTTCACGGTTAAGTTTTGTTGGTTTTAAAGAGATACAACTTAAATAGGAGCTCCATGGATATTCTGAAGGATGTTCGCAAAATCCATGATTAACCGGATTTTGATGAATATAAACAATCGCTCGTTTCAAATAGAAGACATTGTCAATCAGTTTTCTTCTGAAAGGATGCTCAAAAAGGCTTCCTGTTCTATTGTAACGCTTATTAATGGCTTTGGTGTAGGCATTAAACAGATTTGAAAACTGTTGATAAACACGCTTTTGAGGATCCATGTTTTGTAAAGTTTGATCTTTACGCAGCTTACCACGTGCTTCCGAATTTGGAAGCTTTTCCCAGGCCTCCTCCGGTAGTATTTCTACCAAAAAATGATAATGATTCCGCATCAACACCCAGGCATAAGTATTTACAATTGGAGTAATATATTTATCGTATAAGTGCAGGAAGTATTCGTAGTTTTCATTTTCATAGAACAGATTACAGCTATTAATCCCACGGTTGTATATGTGGTAAAACTGCCCTGTTTCTAAAGGTGTTTTTTGAATGGCCATGGTTAGAGTCTTTAGGATGTTTTGCAATGATAGTAAAAATAATTCTTTTTTCGACACCCCAAGGGTTTCAAAAACCCTTGGGGTGTGAAAAAAAGCTGTTATCTTTGCAGTAAAATAAACACCCTGGACAATGAAGAAACCCAATTACGACGTCACTTTTTCTCCCTTTCGAGGTTTTACGCGCGAAGAGTGGAGGCAGTTAGAGGATCATCCAATGTTTCCGGTAAAGGATATTGATTTAAGCAGTCTGAAAGCGATGAACGAACCGCTCACGCTCAACGAACTGGAGGAGATTTATATGCCAATGGTGCGTTTTCTGCAGATACATATCGCGCATTACCGCAATTTGCACAACGAACGGGATGAGTTTTTCAAAAACAAAAGTCGCCGGGTGCCTTATATTATTGGTATAGCCGGTAGTGTGGCGGTGGGTAAAAGCACCACATCGCGGGTGTTACAAAAGCTGCTGTCGATGACACCGGATCAGCCCAAAGTGGAGTTAGTAACAACCGATGGTTTTCTCTATTGCAATGAAGAGCTGAGCAAGCGGGGCATTATGCATCGCAAGGGTTTCCCTGAAAGTTACGATGCTAAAAAGCTGATGGCCTTCCTTTCAGCGGCCAAATCGGGTAAAGAACGTCTCGAAGTGCCGCTCTATTCGCATCTTTACTATGATGTTGAGAAGGATAAAACACATGAGTTCGACTTACCGGATATATTAATTGTAGAGGGAATTAATGTTTTGCAGGTAACTCGAAGTAAGCAGACGCTGAAGCGCCGTGTTTTTGTTTCCGATTTTTTTGACTTTTCGATCTACGTGGATGCCAATGAGAAGGATATTAAACAGTGGTTTTTGGATCGTTTTATCAAGCTGCAAAAAACTGCTTTTTCCAACCCAGATTCCTACTTTTTCCAGTATTCTACCTGGCCACTGGATAAATTGCTGCAATTTGCCAATGAAGTATGGGACAATATTAACTCTCCTAACTTAAATGAAAATATTCTGCCCACCCGTTTCCGTGCCGATTTAATTATTGAAAAAGGTTCAGAACATTTTACACGTGGAATTCGAATAAGAAAAATCTGATTTGGTATATTAGTGTAGTGGTGTATTAGTTAGTTTGTAAAATAAAGAAGGGTTTTCTCATTTAACCCTACGCCGTAAAGTAAAGCCACACGGCCGTGTGGCTCGATAAGTAATAGGTAGGGTGTCTTAGGTTGGAAGTCACAACTTTTAATTGTTTTGCGACCTCTGGTTGGTCTGTCTGCTGTAGGTAGGCTGCACATTTATATTTGCACATAACTTATGCCCTGTGCTCTCATTATTGGTCAGCCGAACTTAAAGTCGACAGACCAAAGGCGTATAACGTTTGATCGCTCCACCAACTTTGCCAAAGTTCCAGACTTTGGTAAAGTTATTTCTAATAAAACTACCCTCAGCCCGCAGGGCTAAACTTTGATAACCGTGGGTCACCGACTCACGGAAAAAACACCCCTAAAAAACACAGCCTGGAAGGCAGGACATATTTATCAGATAGCTTTAATGGTACTTTGAATATTGACACTTTTCTTTTAGGAGAAATGCGTTGGAGGATAAAGACCAAACGCTCTTTGCATGGATGTCACGGAGCCGAATCCTGACATTTCGGCGAGGTCATCTTTGTGAATATGCGGATTTTGTGCCAAAAGAACGTGGGCATACCGGGCGCGGTAAGAGTTGACAAAAGCGGAAAAATTCTGTTCGAAATCGTTGTTGATAATGGAAGATATATACGTGCGATTGGTGCCTATCACGTTCGCAATATCACAAATAGTGAGACTTTTATCCAGATAGATTTTATCTTTCTCAAACAGATGCAGCAACTTTTGCTTGATTATAAGCAACTGTTCGTTTTTTGCCTGATTTTTATCCTGTCTTTGCCCGTAGTTTTCTTTTTTGCAGTTCTCTTCTTCTGGAATGACTATAGCGTGCAACTTGTTGCCGAGCCAACCTAAGAAAAACAGCAGGAAGGAAAGCACCAGGAAAGGTGCAAAAAGCCACGATTCGGCATTATCCAAAAAACTTTCCTTTCCCAAAACGGACAGCACGATGCCCGAAACAATGGCTAAAAACAGACTTATATTCAACCATTGAATTTTATCCAATCTCTCCTCGTCAGTATTGGCATAGTAGTTTTGGATCATCTTGCGGTTTGTTTGTACCAGGCGAAACGAAAGAAACATATATAGAAACCCTTGTGTGATAAATACCACACGACAAAGTGTGTAAACCGTTTTTTGATACAGAAATATTCCCGAAATTTTCTCTCTGTCAATCAGCATATCGTACAGATAATGTATATGTTCCTCTTTCGACATGGCCAGAACTCCTGCTGTATATAAGAGAAACATGGCTGACGGGGCTATAAAATATATGCCGTGCCGCTTCCACGAAAAGCTCCTGTCCACCGTAAGCAGTCGGATGTAAATATAATACATCGGAAAGAGCAGCATGTTGAATAGTTGGTAAAAAGCATCAGTATAATGATAAATGCCGGGAATTGGCAGAAAGTAAAACACATGCGAAAGGTAGAGCAAAAAAGCCACAAACATAAACCGACCGAGAAAAATCTTCGGTGCGTTACCCTTCGCTTTGTTGGTGTTTAATACTAACGCCCAAAATAAGGTTACGTACACGGGGTTTAATAACAGAAGTAATCTAATCATGGGTGAATAATTACAATTGGATGAAATAGCCATGACAAAAATAATATTGCCATACAAAAGAATGATTAAAAGGCGTGTTTCATCTGACCTTAGCGTTAAAAAAAACTATAAACAGATGAAAATTATGAGGCTGTAAAGTCCGTAATATTTATTTAAGTTCTGCTTCACATTATTTCACCATCAACAAAAATCAATACAAAAGTACAAAAAAAATCACATTTTTACCTTTTGCACAATAATTTTTACGTTTTGAAAAAGACTTATTTTGCGTAAATCGTATCTTTGATCCATATTCGGCATCATGTGCTGATTAAATAACAAAATAACAAAAACAAAATAATTCACAACCCTAAAATTGGAAATATGAAAAAACTATTCTTACTCCTTTTTGCGGCGGCGGCCTGCCTGAGTGCGAGCGCTCTTGATGTTTCGGGAACCATCAGTTCCAACACAACCTGGACTCTTGAAAATAGTCCGTATGTAGTAACCAATAACGTTACTGTAGCCGCGGGCGTTACGCTCACAATTCAAAGCGGCGTTGAAGTGCGCTTTAACAACGGCAAGTACATTGTAGTTGCTTCGGGCTCACCCGGTGGTACGTTGACGGCTGATAATGTTACTTTTACCTCCAATACCGGCACTACTGCCGGCTCGTGGGACGCTGTTTACTTCGACAACGGCTCTACGGCGAACCTGACAAACTGCAGTTTTCAGTATGCCACACACGCGTTGCGTATCAGAGGCGGGGCAACTTTGAATATTGATGAGAGCTGCTCGTTCAATACCATAAGCTATAACTCTGCGTATCTGGATTTTTCTACTTTATCCTCTAATCTAACTTTGCCTAAGTTATCAGTTCCATATTGGAATAACGGCAGGAATTATAATGTTAATAATGGTGCGGTATGGACTATTAATGCAGGTGTTACATTGAAGTTAAACGGTCGTGACGGTTTAATTACAATTAGTAATGGCAGTTTAAGAGCTATAGGAACAGCAAGTGAACCGATTTTATTTACTTCGTCGAAAGATGCTTCCGATGGCACCTGGGTGCAGGATGCAGCGGCTCCTGCTGTTGACGATTGGCGAAATATTACCTTTAATAGTGGAGATACACTTTCTAATCGTTTGGAATACTGTACTTTCCGCTATGGTGGAAATACTAGAGATAATTGGGGGCAAAGTGCAATCCTTGTTAATGAAGGAAGCGGTGTCGCAATAAAAAACTGTACTTTTGAAAAGAACCGGTGCAGTATTGCCGTCAATGGGGGTGGCAGTACAGTTCGTCTCGAAAACTCGACAATCAACGGTGTGGATTATCCAATGGCTATGCGTGCAGATGGTAATGTGGATGTTTTCAACTCCGCGGTAGACTTCACGGATACGAAATTCAAAGCAATTCATCTCATTGGTAATACCGCACTAACTTCCGATGCTCATTTGAAAGTATTGCCGTTTGAAAATGCTCCGAATATGGCGTATTGGCATAATAATTATATAGAAATTCCGAGCAGTAAAACGATGACCATAGATCCCAAAGTGGTTATGAAAGGGGATAATTGGCAGGACAGAATTATTGTTAATGGGAAACTAATTGCGGAAGGAACAGAAGAAAATCCGATTGTTTTTACTTCCTATCGTGATGATAATTTTTCCGATCCTGTCGATACCAATAATGACGGTGTAGCTACAGCTCCCGCTTTAAACCAATGGGGTGGTATTATTTTTCAGGAAGGATCAGATAACTCTTCATCTGTGAGAAACTGCATTTTTAGATATGGTCAATTTGCATCCTATATCAATTTTTTAGGTGAAAGTTATGTGTATTCCAATGCAGCAATTTCAAACTACAACGCTTCTCCGACTATTGATAATTGCTCGTTCTACGAATGCGATTTCGGTATAAAATGCTACGGCACATCGGCCCCGGTTATCAGTAATTGTAACTTCTCCAACATCAAGCAAACAGCCATTGCACTTTCTGCTTCAGCTCATCCAACGCTTGGAACCAACAGCTGGGGCGAAAATATCAAATACAAGGCGATTGGTTTGCTCGGGAATCGGCTTGGCTACGACGGGCAGGTCAGAAAACTGAACGATTTCGGTTATGAAAACCTGCAATATCTGCTGCACGACGGTATGACTATTCTTGAGACGGTTAACTGCGTAATTGATCCGGGTGTGGTTATCAAAATGGAGGATAATACATTTATAAGTGTTTATGGTGGATTAAAACTGAACGGTACAGAAAGCGAACGAGTTGTGTTTACTGAAAGGCGCGATGATAACTACGGTGTTCCTGCTGACCTGGAGAGTGACGGAAACAATACTTCGCCTGCTCTCAAAAGGTGGAATTGCATCATGTACTTTGCCAATGCCAATGTTGAAAATAGCGGCATCAGCTATACCGACTTTAGATATGGTGGAAGAGCCGACCATCGAGCAAGTTACACATATACTTCCGGCATCGATCCCTTATCAAACGGTGGTAATTTAGCTAATATAAGTCGTACAGGCGCAGTTAGCATGTCGCGCGTTGCGATTGATATCGATAACTCGACTTTCTTTATGTGTGGCAACGGCTTGACCTATTGGGGCGCGGAAGCGACAGGCAAGGCGACCAATATCCGTATTGAGCAATGTGATCACGCACCTATTGTTAAAACATGGAATGCCGTGCCTGAATTTACCAATGTGGAATTGGTAAATAACTCTTATCAGGGCATTTACCTGCAAGACAGATATCTTGACTATAATGTTACGCTTGGCAAAACTGCGGGAATTACAGGAAGCAACGACAATAGCAACGCGGTGTATTTCAAACCTCTTGTAACCGTCAATGCCGGAAATACTGCAGAGGTAAATCCCGGTTTGATTTTTAAAAACGAGGGTGGGATCCAGGTTCTTGGTGCACTCAAAATGAACGGTACTGCTGCGGAACGTATCACGATGACTTCTATTCACGATGACTCCAAAGGGGGCGATAACAACAACAACGGAAATGCCACTTCGCCCGAAAAAGGTAATTGGGATTACAGCTACGGCGGAATACTTTTTGAAAATACCACAGAAGATAACAGCATCAAGTTTACCGATATCGCCTATCCGCGGGATGGTATCCGGTTTGTTAATTCTACGGCAAGCATTGAAGATTGCAAGATAGAGCAATGTTCTGAAAAGGGCGTTCGTATCGAAGGGAATACTTCCAATGTAACTATCCACCGTACGGCTTTCAATAATCTGCAGGTTCCGATATTGAAAAATGCTTTTGCGACGGCTACGATCCACGAAGGAAACACCGCCTCCAACGTAAGCATTATGGGTGTCGAACTGATAGGCGAAGCGTTTAATACTTCGGGTACGATGCCGCTCTATACTTTTGCAGGACACGAAAATATTACCTATTGGCTACAATCTACCCTTACAGTAAATGCAGGTGTAACCCTTACCATTCCTGCAGGGGCAAGTTTTAAGCGAAATAGAAATTATCAATTTTATAATCTGTTTGATGTAAAAGGTACTTTGAATTTTGAAGGAACGGAAGCAAAACCAATCATCATAACTGACCAAGAGGACGATAGTTACGGCAGCCCGCTTGATTTCAATCAGGATGGAACAGTTACGGCAAACAGCGACAGATTTAACGGACGGTATGATGCCTGCCGCTTTATCAATTTCCAAAGCGGCTCGTCAGGTACTATTGAAAATGCTGTTTTCAGAAAAACACAATATGCCATTGAAGTAACAGGCGCGTCGCCGATAATTCGCAATGTGTCCTTTACCAACTTCGACAGAGGTGTCAGAATGAGCAGTATAGGCACTGCACCTGTGATAGAAAATTGTTCGTTCGAAGACGTTACTTATCCACTCGAAACTTCACTGCTTTGCTTTCCTGCATCGCTCGACGGCAATGTTTTTAGCGGAACATCGTATCGTGGTATTAAAATTATAAACGAAACACTGAATCAGGATGCAACCCTGCTTTCCCGGCCTTTCGGCGAAATGACAAACGCGCCCTATATCTTTGAGAATTATACGGTAAATGCCGACTTGACGATAAACCCGGGCGTAAGATGTAAATTCCTGGATAATACGGGAATGACCATCAACCGCTCGCTAAAGGCTATTGGAACGACAGAAAATCCCATTGTTTTCACTTCTATCCGCGACGATTTTTACGGCGGCGATACCAATGCTGACAACACGGCTACGGCTGCTACAGGGCAGCATTGGAACGGCATCAGCTTTGCCGATGCATCCATTGACGCTGATTGTGTTCTGAGAAATGCGATTGTGAAGAACGCTAAAGAGGCGATTACGACAACCAGTGCAAGTCCTACTTTGGACAAGGTTACTTTCTATACTAACCGCAATGCTATTCAGGCAAACGGAGCATCGAATCCCCTTATTACGAATTGCGACTTTGTAGGACAAAGCCAACGTGCGATAAACAATGTCAATCAATCCTTTGTCATACAGGCAACGAATTGCTGGTGGGGAAGTGCCGAGGGGCCTGTGGTTGCAGCTTCACCATTGAACAGTAAGCAGGCGGTAAGTGCGAGCGTTAATTATGAACCTTTCCGCACCACAGGGTTAAATCAACCCCTAATCGGTGATGTAAGCACCAACGGAATACTGCAAGCCTATGATGCTTCATTGGTATTGCAAGCTGCTGTAAGCGCCATCACGCTCGAAGCACATCAGGCATTGGCTGCCGATGTGAGCGGCGATGGCGAGATTACTGCTTACGACGCAACGCTGATTCTGGAATATGTGGCCGGACTTCGTCCGAATTTGCCCGGTGGATTGAAAGCACCGCGCCATGCAACTGACGCACCTTCGCTGACAATTGCTTCGGGCGATATAAGCGTAGAAACGGATGTGTTGTTGCCTTTGGAATTGAAGGGTATTCCCTCTTCTGTGGGCGTGGATATAGCAATAGCTTACGACCCTGCGTTGTTGCAGGCGTTGGAGGTAGTGCCAGCTGCAGGCAATAACTTTATGCAAGCTGTTCGCATCGACCATGAAAAAGGACGCATATTTATCGCCGCAGCTTCCACTGATGGAGAAGCGGGCGATGCATGGAACATACTGCGTTTCCGTGTTTCTGATAAAGCAAAAGCCGATTCCCAAACAACTGTTTCAGCCGAAATCTTCCGCGTAAACGAAAAAGACGAAACACTTGCCGCCACTGCCGGAACGCTTATTTTACGTACTCCGACAGGAATAGATACTCCGCAGGTAAACGGTGTGTTACGTTGTTTCCCGAATCCGGCTGTTGATATACTGTATCTGTCGGGCGTTTACGACGCTTCGGAGGTGAGCATTTATAATATTTCCGGACAAAAACAGCAAACGGTTACGATTAAGGACAATGCGGTAAACGTAAGTGCACTCGATAGCGGATTGTATTTTATAACGATAGAATATAACGGGAATGTATTGAAAACGAAGTTTTTAAAGAGATAGAAAATGATTCCTCCTCCTCAAAAGAGGCGAGGGTGACAGTAAAACTATTTTGATAAAAACAAATAAATTTTCATTTTAGACCTATGAAACATATTCTATTATATATCTTCGCTTTTGCCGGATTAACTTTGCAGGCGCAGAATCCTCTGTTTCTGCTGCCTTCCGGCTTGCAAACTACGGTGGGGGAAACAATAGAGGCAGACTTGTCTGTTGATACGGACATATCGCCTTACGATGTGTACGCTTACGAGTTTACTTTTACTTACGACGCTAATCGGTTGAAAATCGTTTCGGTGCAGTTTGATGATAAATTGCAGGATTTTACCAATGTAGCCAATACGCAACAGGCGGGCAAAGTAACACTGACAGGTGCTTCACTAAACAAAGCGGAGGGAAGTGCTCGCCTTGTTACGATTGTATTCGAAGCTCTGGCAAGTGGCAACGCCCCATTGAATTTCATTCCGGCGGAATGTGTGCTGAACGAAGGACTACCTGCAGCAAGCTACCAAAACGGAAGTATCAGGATAGCGAACAAACCGGTAATTACTCTGTCGCCAAACACCCGGTTTATGGCTGTAGGGCAAACTGTACAATGCACCGTGAGTGGTAATGGGACTCCACCTTACACCTGGGGCGTTACCAATCCCGACGTAGCGACAATTTCGGAAAGTGGCCTGCTTACCGCTGTGGGGCATGGGCGTACAAAGGTTTTTGTGGAAGATGCCCTGGCTTTGCGCGACACCACTGACGGTTTTTACGACATAACGGCTATCCGTTTGTATTTTCCTTCCGGTTTGCAGGAATGGCAGGAATGGGAGGTGAATATTCCCGTAAAAACCACCGATTTCAGCTCTGTAAATGTTCTGTCAGGGCAGTTGTCGCTAACATATCGTGCCGATGTGCTGCAATTTGTAGGAACAGATGCTGCCGGAACTTTACTTGAAAACTCTTCCGTGTCGGCGGGCGAGATCCAAAGTGGAAAAATGAATCTGACTTTTGCCTCTACACAGCCTTTGGGAGCGGCTTCTGACGAACTTATCCGGCTTCGATTCAAGGTGTTGCCGAACGCTACCGCAACAAGCGCATTAACTTTTTCAGATGTGGTGTTTAACGAAGATATTTCCGCCTTTACCGAAAACGGTTCTTTTGTTCCGAAAATACTTCCTGTGCTTGGTATTACTCCTGCGAGCGCGACTTTAGTGGCAGGCGATTCCCTGCAGTTTACTGTAAGCAACGGAAACGAACCTTATACATGGAGTGTGAGCAATGAACGTGTAGCCAGCGTCCGGCAAAACGGCTGGTTGATTGCTAACGAGGGTGGAGAGGTGGATTTGACCGTAACCGACGCGGTGGGAGCCGTGAAGACAATAAGTGGCATTCAGGTGTCTGACATGCGGATGTATTTCCCTGTGGATACGCTCGAAAGCGTTAATGATATCACGCTGACGCGCTGTCTGGTCGATTCTGTGCCGGCAGGACGTCAGGCTGTTTCGTCCGTAGAGGGGGAAATATCGGTATCCAATACCAATATTAAAGTGCTGGACATTGAAACTGAGGGAACATTTGCCGAAGGCTGGCAAAAAATAATAACGCAAGTTTCCGATCAGCGGATTAAGTTTTACCTTGCGGGTTCAACACCTTTCCGTGATAAAGGAATTGCTTTTTACGTCAAAAGCGAGCTCATGCCTGCGTTTAAGGAGTACGATCGTTGTGATTTTCGCTTCCACAATGTGTTGGTAAACGAAGGCGTTCCGAATCCGGTATTTATAGACGGAAGTTTAGAAGGAAAGCTGTTTACCGATCAGGATAAAACGATTTGTCTAGGCGAAAGCACAGGTGAAATTGTAGCACGCGAAACCAAAGACAAGACCATCAGCAAATGGCAAAAACGTATTCGAATAGTCGGACAAAATCCCGCATGGACGGATATTGCCAATACCGACAGCGTTTACAGCGATACGCCTGATGCCTTGGGAGAATGGGAGTACCGTGCTGTGATCGACGGCGTACCGACAAAAGTGGCAAATATCCTGGTGAAGACCATTTCTGATGTTAGTGGTGCAATACAGGGTGAAAGCCTGCTATGTCACTTCCCAGCAACTTACCGTTACTATGCGGAACGACGCCCTACAGCAGAAGAATACCGCTGGCATTACCGCGGTGAAGGTGCTGTATTGCATCCGAATGAAAATATGCTCGATTTGGAAATTACCGATAATATTACGCCCGGGTATTTGGTGATGTACACCGCCAACGCTTGTGGACAAAGTGTTGATTCGTTGGTATTGCAACTGTCTGTTTATAATCAGACAGAAGAGATAGTTGTTTGTTCCGGATCAGACTACATATTCCCCGACGGACACATGGAAGCGAATATTGTTTCGGATATGAAACATATTAGTAAGTTTCAAACGATTAACGGTTGCGACAGTGTGATTACGA
>CAYPPC010000047.1:7331-14791 GCA_964412435.1 uncultured Paludibacter sp. | reverse complement strand
CAAATTTGTATTTACAGCTCAAGATCAATGGAAGCGAGAGGTGAAAGTTGAGCACAATTTTGTTCTTTACTCGGCGAAAGATAAGAGCCCGGCGGTAAAAAGCTACAAATGGGTAAAAGCGCCGGCGAGTGAACTGGAACTTGGTGAAAAAACAGCTCTCTATTTTGGTACTTCAACCAAAAACAGCTCCCTGCTTTATGAGGTGTATGCCGGTAAAGAGCGGGTTGAGCGTCGCTGGGTGAAGTTAAGCGATGAGATAAAAGAGTTTCCATTGGAGTTTAGCGAAGCTTATAGCGAAGGGATGACCATAATGCTAACAATGGTAAAAGATGAACAGGTGTTCAACGAACAATTTAAAATTCGTCAAAAACAAAAGGATAAAAAGCTGACTCCAACCGTTTCAGTATTTCGCGATAAGCTGAAACCGGGTGAAACGGCTGAATGGACCATTAATATACCGCAAGCCAGTGAAGAAAAATTGCAGGCTGAGATGCTGGTGAGTATGTATGATGCTTCGCTGGATGCAATTCGCCCGCATAACTGGTTCTTTAATCCGCGTTATACAGCGACTTTCCATTATATTTCGCCTTGGCAGTTTAGTGGTTCGCAAACTCAGCGTGATTTTGCTTATTATGCCCGCGAATGGAAATCGGTGCCGGAGCTAAGTCTGGATGATATTAATTGGTTTAATTTGCCGCTCGGCTATGGTTATGGACGTAACCAAATGATAGTTACCGGTATGGGGCGTGCGCTAAAATCGGCACCGGTAATGATGGCAAAGGAGGAGTCAGTAAGAGGTGATGTGCATATTTCTATTGCTGATTTGGCCGCTCAATCTGAAGAAACGGGTGCAGTAGGTGCTGTAGATATGGCTGAGCATTACACCGTATCTGTGTTAAAAGACTCTGCTATTGATGAGGTAAAAGAGATTCCACTACGTGAAAATTTCAATGAAACCGCTTTCTTCTATCCACAATTACACACCGATGCAAATGGTAATGTGCAGTTTAGTTTTACGGTGCCGGAAAGCCTGACTCGTTGGAATGTGATGATGCTGGCACATACGCAGGAACTCTACTTTGGTCAGGAAACGATGCAGGCGATTACGCAAAAAGAGCTGATGGTACAGATGAATTTGCCACGTTTTGTGCGTAAATCGGATAAATTGGTGCTGGCAGCTAATGTGGTGAATTTGTCTGAAGAGGAGCAAGAGGTAAAAACTCGTTTGGAGATAATCAATCCTGAAAACGATAAGACTTTGCAGCTGTTTGCCGAAGGCGAAAGCTTGGTAATAGCAGCCGGAAGCAGCAAAACTGTGGAGTGGGAGTTGGATGCTTTGGGTGAAGTTGATTTGGCCGTAGTGAAGGTGGTTGCTTACAATGAAAATTTCTCGGATGGAGAGCAGAAATACTTGCCGGTACTACCAGATAAGGTTTTGGTAACCGAAAGTCAGACGTTGACGATGCGACCTAACCAGACTCGTACGTTTAATTTTGAGAGCTTTACGAAAAATTTCAAGAAGGTTGATACGCAAAACTTCAGCGTGGAGTTTACGAGTAACCCCACCTGGTACGCCGTGCAGGCTCTACCAACGCTGGCCAATCCGGAGAATGTGAATGCTATTGATTATCTGGCGGCTTACTACGCCAATACGCTGGCGGCTTTTATTGCTAACTCCAATCCGAAGTTGAAGGCCACTTTTGATCAGTGGAAAAATGTAGCAGGTGGACGGGATGCCTTGTTGTCCAACTTAGAGAAAAACAAAGAGCTGAAACTGATGCTGCTCGAAGAGACGCCCTGGCTCACCGATGCCAAAGATGAAACGGAGCAGAAACGACAAATTGCACTGCTTTTTGATATCAATCGTCAGGCGGATAAATCGCAGCAACAGTTTAATAAGCTTCTGGACTTGCAGCAACCGAATGGTGGTTTTAGCTGGTATCCCGGTATGCAACCGAGTCGTTATATTACACAGGAAATTCTGCTAAATCTGGCTCGTTTGAATAAGATGATCGATAAAAAACGGGATGGGCGTGAAGAGGAGATGGTGAAAAAGGCCCTTGCCTGGCTCGATAGAGAACTGGCACGTGATTTTGAAGAGCTTAAAAAGAGAAATAAAAACTACCACAATCAGCGTGTAATTGGTGATTTGCAACTCTTCTATCTGCATATGCGTTCGGAATATCCTGAAATAGCTGTTTTGACGAGCAGTAAAGCTGCGTATGAGTTTTACACTGCACAAGCAGAGAAATACTGGACTGATTGGACCTTGTACGGAAAAGCGATGATGGCGGTAGTGGCTCACCGGAACGGTAATGATCTGGTAAAAAATCAAATTATGGAGTCGCTAAAAGAGAATGCGCTTAATGATGATGAGCTGGGGATGTATTGGGCTAAAAATCGTGCCGGCTGGTGGTGGTACGAGCGTCCGATAAAAACACAGACTGCTATTATTGAAGCAGTAGGTGAAATTTCGGGAACCGTGCCGGAGCTGGATGAGATGAAAATCTGGTTGCTGAAGCAGAAACAAACCCAGCGTTGGGAGAGCCCGATTGCTACGGTAAATGCGATTTATGCCTTGCTCAACTTTGGTGATAACTGGCTGGAGTCTACCGGTGAGGTGGAGATTAGTCTGGGTGGCAAACCGTTGCAAATTGAAAACAGAGAGGCCGGTACAGGCTACTTCAAACAGACTGTTGCTAATAATGAGCTGCAGCCTGAAAGTGGAAAGATTACCGTGGAAACCAGTGGCAGCAACACCATTGGCTGGGGAGCTGCATACTGGCAGTATTTCCAAAATCAGGAGGAGATAACTGCTGTTGGCAAAGAGATTCAAATTTCGAAATCGCTTTTCGTGGAGCGTATTGTTAATGGTAAGAAAACCATTGTTCCGCTGGCACAAAGTGAAGCAAAGCGTGGTGATAAGTTGATTACCCGATTAGTACTTACTACCGATCGAGATATGGAGTATGTCTTGCTGAAAGATTTACGGGCAGCTTCTTTGGAGCCGGTGGAACAAACTTCCGGATATCGTTACAAAGAGGGCGCAGGTTACTACTATACCATTAAAGATGCTTCAACGCAATTCTTCTTCGACTATCTGCTAAAAGGCACCTATGTGTTTGAGCATGAGTCGTGGATTAATAACAGCGGTGAATTTACCAGTGGAATCACCTCGGTTCAATGTCTTTATGCGCCTGAGTTTGTAGCGCATACCGGCGGTGAACGGATGGTGGTGAAGTGATAAGCATTTTATGGCTACAAAAATGCGGGGAATGATTGATGATTTCCCCGCATTTTTTTGTTCAAACTGAATCTTCGGTGGGTTGTTTTAGTTTTCGACGAAGTATACTTTATCTTTATTGCCAAATGATAATTATATAAGAGTGTTCAGTTATTTGGAAGAGAAAAAATGTTGAAAATATAGAGTGATTTTTTTTACTGCTTATTTGCAAAGTATCAATACCTTGAATGATGTGAAGTTGGAAAAAAGCCTTTGCGATTAAATTTATTTTACATTATTTTAAAACAAAATTGCCTTGAAATCGGTTCTTATAGGGATTGAGATATAAATTTATTAAACAATGATCAAGGAAGAAACTGTTTCTAATTTTGAAGAGTATTTTTTCTTAAAGCGGACATAATTCTGAATAAGCCGGGCTAAGGTGCTGAGGTTTATCAGTTTGTTGTCTCGCTTTTTTTGTTTTATCCTATTTTTATCTCTATCTTGTGAAGGTAATCTGTAGGTGCCGGCGGGCATGAAAAATAGAAAGTGAAATCACTTTAAGTTGTTGAAAATAATGTTGTTGTGAGGGAGTAAAGAGCAATTTGTTAGTTTTCCCCTTAAATAATAAAATAAAATTAGTCTTTTTTTGCAAAATAAGACAAGTCTGTATATCTTTGTTATCGCACTTATAGTTTTCAAGCAATGATGTGATTTTATCTATTAACCTGGTAAATTAATTGATATTGAAAACTAAATATTAACTAATTCTATTCTAGTAACTTTTAAAACACTAAAGAATGAAAAAACGAAAAATTTTAATTCATTTGAGAAGCTTTTTTGCTGTGCTTATGCTGGCAATAGCCTTCTCTGGGTTTTCGCAATCCGTTATATCAACAGGACCGGAACAGCCCAAAACAGTGACAGGAACTGTTGTCGATAAAGACAACGAGCCTCTGATCGGAGTGGCGGTTCGGGTTCAGGGTACCACACTGGCTGCAGCAACAGATTTTGATGGCAATTTTGTACTGAACAATGTGCCTGCTGATGCTGTACTTGAAGTGAGCTATGTGGGTATGCAAACTCAGTTTGTTTCGCTCGACGGACGCTCTGTAATCAATGTGGTGTTGCAGGATGACAGTGAAATGCTACAGGAGGTGGTTGTGACAGCTCTTGGTATTAAGCGAGACAAAAAAGCACTTGGATACGCCATTCAGGAACTTAAGAGTGAAGATATTATCGGATCTCGTGAGATGAACGTAGCCAACGCACTTTCCGGAAAAATTACCGGTCTGCAGGTTATCAAATCAAACAACGGACCCGGTGGATCTTCGAAAATTGTTATTCGTGGTAACAGCTCTGTAACCAATCTGAACCAGCCCCTTATCGTAGTTGACGGTGTGCCGATGGATAACTTTGCCGGTGCAAGCAACAACGACTACTGGAACCCCGGAACCGACATGGGTAACGGACTTTCTGACATCAACCCGGAAGACATTGAGAGTATGACTGTACTGAAAGGCGGATCTGCCGCCGCACTTTACGGTTCACGCGCCGGTAATGGTGTAATTCTTATTACAACCAAAAGTGGTGCAAAAACTGACGGACTTGGAATCACTTTCTCATCTTCATTTGCTGCCGAAAGAATTTTCATCAGACCGCCTCTACAAAGTGCGTTTGGCCAGGGTAGAAACGGAGCCTATGATGAACTCTCAGGTTACAGCTGGGGACCGGCAATTACCGGACAAAGCTACAACAAATGGGACGGAAGCACCGGTACTATGCAGGCTTATGACAACTATGGAAATTACTTCACCAAGCCGGGCATCAATTTGACTGAGAACATCTCATTCTCACAGCAAATTCAGAAAGTGTCGACGACTGGAGTATCACCCCTGGAGCAGATCTGAATCGTACTAACCTGACGCTGCGTGCGACCTCCAAATTTGGAAAAGATGACAAGTGGAGCACAGATGCAAAAGTTCAGTACATCCGCACCGATGCATACAACCGCCCGGTGAGCGGACAAAACCAATCGAACGTATTTTTTACAATGTATTCGCTGCCTCGTTCGCTTGATATCCGTGACTTTAGCAGTGCGGTTGATGATGGTGGACGTATGCTGTGGTATCAGCAGACAAGTCCTCAAATGAACCCCTACTGGATGAGTCAGTATAGAATGTCAAATGACACCCGTGAGCGTTTCCTGATGCAGGGATCATTAAAATATGAATTCACTGACTGGCTTAATGCTGAAATTAAAGGTGGTAGCGACATGTACTTCACCGAGTATGACAATAAGTTTTATGGAAGAAACCCGCTTACAGAAACCGGTCGTTACTCATTTGGACAGGATAAATTCTTTGAAAACAACTTTAGTGCGCTGATTTCTGCACAAAAGGACAATTTGTTTGGTCGCTGGGGTGCGGGAGCTTCTCTTGGAGGTAACCTGATGCACACCAGAAAAACAGGCATCGATGGTGGTCCGGGCGAACTGCTTGTACTCAACCTCTTTACCTTCGGTAATGCCAAAAATAATGTTGAAGCAAATCAGTTTATCAGCGAAAAGAAAATCAACTCTATCTATGGTACAGCTCAGCTGAACTATGGAGGTTACTTCTTCCTCGATGGTACATTCAGAAATGACTGGTCATCTACACTGCATCCCGACAACCGTTCATTCTTCTATCCTTCTATCAGTACATCGCTTATCGTTAGCGACCTGATTAATCAGGAAGGAAAAGGAATGCCCGATTGGTTTACATTTGCCAAAGTAAGAGCTTCATTTGCTCAGGTGGGTAACGACCTCGAGCCATACCAGCTTTACAATACATATTTCCTGGACAAAGACCCGGAAAATAATGCAACAGCAGGAACCAATAATACGCTTTATGACCCAACAGTTCGCAGTGAGCTTATCACATCGTGGGAAGTTGGAGCAGACATGCGTTTCTTTGGCAACAGATTAGGTGTTGACTTTGCATGGTACAAAACCAACGCACTTCGTCAGTTGCTCAACCTGCCTATGGACCCCTTAAGCGGTTACGGATCGAAGAAAATTAATGCCGGTGATATTCAGAATACCGGATTTGAATTAATGCTGCATGCAGTACCTGTTCAAACCCGAGACTTCAGCTGGAATATACAAGGTAACTTTGCTCAAAACAAAAACACTATTGTTTCTTTAACTGATGATGTATCCCTCTATAGCCTGGGTGGATTTGATAACCTGACTGTTTATGCTACTGCAGGTGGTAACTATGGTGAGATTTTCGGAACCAAATTCCAGCGTGTAGAAGATAAGAACAGTCAATTCTACGGACAGCAGATTGTTGATAAGAATGGTCTTCCACTGGGAACATCCGAGAAAGAAAAGGTTGGAGACCAGCAGGCTGATATTCTTATTGGTTTGACCAACTCATTCCAGTACAAAGGATTCACATTCAGCTTCCTGATTGACTCACGCATTGGCGGTCACATTTTCTCAGCGTCTAACCTCTATCTGCAGCGCTATGGAGTTGCTGAAGTTACAGCTCCGGGCGGTAAACGCGATGATTTTGTAATTGATGGTGTTTTCAAAGATGATGATGGCACATTCAAGAAAAATACGCAGTCAATCAGTCAGGAACAGTACTGGGAGCGTGTGACTAATGCTACCGGTAACCTTGGAATTTCAGAGGCTAATATGTATAGTGCAACAAACATTCGTGTTAGAAACGCTCAGCTGAATTATGATTTCAACAGAAGTATGCTAACTAACACTCCGTTCACAAGAGTAAAATTAGGTCTTTCGGTAAATAATGCGCTGATGATTAAAAATAGTTTGAGAGGCATTGACCCCGAGTCTGTTTACGCTATCGGTACCAACGCTGTTGGATTCGAAAACACGGCTCCGCCAACAACCAGAACATTCTTGTTTAACGTAACACTTGGTTTCTAACTTTAAAAATGAAGAATACAATGAAATTAATAAATAAAATATTTTTCTTAGTTCTTGCTGCCGTAGTATTGGGTGCCTGCTCTGATTTTGACGAGATTAACAAAGACCCGAATGCAGCAAACGAAGGGGACATTAAAGTTCAGTATATCCTGAATAAGGCGATTACTGATGCACAGCAAGACCCCCACGTAGCAGAGCGTGCATTTGCACTCTATTGGAAAAGATCCGGTCGTCACGACCGTTCAGGCGGTATTACAGCCGGATCGTATAACAACGACTGGAGTACTGACTATTACA
>CAYPPC010000047.1:6739-7321 GCA_964412435.1 uncultured Paludibacter sp. | reverse complement strand
AGGTTGGATGAAATCTGCCACACAGGCAGTTGACCTGGCTGAAAAGCAACTTGAGAATAATGAATTTGCATCAGACTATGACCGCGATATGGCTAAAAACCTGCGTGAAGTTGCACGTATCTGGCGCGCCTACTTGATGAGTGAATTTGCAGACAACTTTGGCCCGCTGCCTATCGACGCTTTTAAGGGTATTAACCCTCAGTTTTCAAGCGTGAAGGATGTGTACTACTTTATGCTTAAAGAGCTAAAGGAAGCTTCTGAAGCGATCGATGTAAATCTTGCGCCACAGGATTCAGACAAGAAGTTTGACAGAGCTTACAACTTTAACTTTGAAAACTGGGTAAGATATGCCAACTCTATGAGAATGAGATTTGCAATGCGCTTATCCGAAGTTGATCCTGATAAAGCTAAAACTGAGTTTCAAGCTGCTGTAAGTGGTGATTATATCTCTAAATCTTCTGAAACATTTTCAGTGCAGGAGCGTGACGGTTGGGATCCGCTGGCAGGCGTAATGTCTCGTTCGTGGAGTGCTCACCTGATGAGTAATACAGTTAATAACCTGATGATTAATCTGGGTGGAAT
>CAYPPC010000047.1:1037-6729 GCA_964412435.1 uncultured Paludibacter sp. | reverse complement strand
AGCATCGCAACTTGGGTCTGACTATGCCGCTTATATCAAACCACAAAACTATCTGGGACAAAAGTTTGACGGTTATTTTTCAGAATACACCAATGACCCCTCCTTAGGTTTCTTTTTTGATGGTTTGCATCATTCAATTGACCCGAGAGCTTATAAGCTTTACTCTATCCCGGGTGATTTTGAGCATCCTGAACATTACTTTGGACCAACCAGTCTTGGAGATTTAAATCGCAAAGTGTTTAGCGATGTTGATCAAGAGAATGAGGTTGCTGCAGTTAATATGGCGTTTACCTGGAATACTATGCCGGGTGGTAGCTGGGGTGACCAGTCTGCTAAAAACCAGATTATTGGTTCCAACTATAACCCTATTATGGTTGCTAAGTATAGAAATCACTCGCAGAGAAGAGTGTTCTTCGGTGCATGGGAATCTTATTTCCTGATTGCAGAAGCTGCAGTAAGAGGGTGGAGTACTCCCATGTCAGCTGAAGCTGCTTATGAGCGTGGTATTAAGGAGAGTTTCGAATACTTCGAAATCAGCCAGCATTATAACGATTATATTGAATCAACAAACTACAACCGCGTTGGTACATCTGTTAAGTGGACTCATACGACAGAGCCGCCTGCAAGCGTAACAATGACTGTGATTGATGGTATTACAAAAGCACCCGGATCACACGTGTATAAGTATCCGGTTGCATCTCAAACCCTTTATGGTGTAGCATTGAATGATGCTCTGACAAAGATTATTACTCAAAAGTTTCTTGCCCAGCTTCCCTATCTGCCGCTTGAAACATGGAATGACCACAGACGTTTAGGTCTGCCGTTCTTTGAGAATATGGTGGTTGAGAACCCGTTGACCGATATGCCTGCTCTGACCAAGACCAATGCGGCTAACAGTCAAAGTGTTCAATTCTTCCCGCAAAGATTGAGATATCCTGCATCTCTTCAAAACAGCAACCCTGACGGTTACAATCAAGCTAAAGACCTCCTTGGTGGTCCTGATGCAGTTCTTACTCCACTCTGGTGGGCAATAACCTCCTGAAACTTCTCAGGAGGTTATTTTTTTTGGGTAATCATTCGAATGTTTTTGTTATTAAACTGCCTGATTAAAGGAAATGTTATTTAATTATTGTATATCTTCGTCCAGACACAAATACATAGAATAATATGAATAGATTATTAAAGTGGTTATTCCCTTTAACCTTGGGAGTTTTAAGTCTTACAGTAAGTGCTCAGCAAGGATTTGTTCACTCCAAATCCGACCGGTACACAGCTCCTACTGAGCCTAATGTTTTGGTGAAATTAGACCGATGGCAGGACCTGAAATTTGGAGTGCTCTTTCATTGGGGGCTCTACTCGGTACCGGGAATTGTGGAGTCCTGGTCCATCTGCTCAGAAGATGTGGAGTGGATTCCACGCGACAGCACCATCGCCTATGAAGATTACAAGAAATGGTACTGGGGGCTGAAAGATAAGTTCAACCCGACTTATTTTGATCCGGATCAGTGGGCTAGGGCGATGCAGTCGGCCGGAATGAAGTATATGATTTTTACCACTAAGCATCACGATGGTTTTAGTATGTTTGACACAAAGCATAGCGACTTCTCTATTATGCACGGCGCTTTTGGCAATCACCCGAAAGCGAATGTGACAAAACATATTCTGGAATCATTCCGGGCAAAAGACTTTATGGTGGGCACCTATTTTTCCAAGCCTGACTGGCACAGCGATTACTACTGGTGGCGGCGTTATGCCACACCTACACGCAGTGTAAATTACAAAATTGATCGTCATCCGCAGCAGTGGGCCAAATTTCAGGAGTTTACCTACAATCAGATTGAAGAGCTGATGACCGGCTACGGTGAAGTGGATATTCTGTGGCTGGATGGCGGCTGGGTGGCAGCTCCTAATCAGGACATCCGCTTGGATAAAATTGCTGAGATGGCCCGCTCACATCAGCCTGATTTGCTGATTGTTGATCGTATGATTCACGGCAAGTATGAAAACTACCAAACACCGGAACAATCCATTCCTGCTGAGCAGCAACCATTTCCCTGGGAGAGCTGCATAACACTCGGAGTGGATTGGGGCTGGACGCCCGATGCTCCGTTTAAGTCGGCCAGTGAGGTGATTGCCCTGCTTACAGAGGTGACAGCCAAGGGTGGTAATCTTTTGTTGGGTGTCGGCCCAACGCCTGATGGAATAATTCAGGATGAGGTGGTAACCATTTTGAGAGAAATTGGATACTGGTTGGAAAATAATGGCAAAGCAATATACGAAACGCGTATTACACCCCATTATCGCGATGAAAATGTTTGGTTTACCGCCGATAAAGATGGGAAAACTCTGTATGCAATTTACCTGCCTTCGGGAAATGAGGGGCTTAATCAGCTTGAGTGGAGTGTTAATCTGCCTTTGAATGGTTC
The DNA here is from genome assembly GCA_964412435.1 of uncultured Paludibacter sp. Lineage (GTDB taxonomy): Bacteria > Bacteroidota > Bacteroidia > Bacteroidales > Paludibacteraceae > UPXZ01. The sequence goes on along the minus strand of CAYPPC010000047.1, from coordinate 4,303 downwards.
GAAAATGGTACACTTATCAAGCGGTAAAAAAGTGAAGTGGGGGATGGCCGGCGACAAAGTGAGGGTCTCACTTTTGGGCAACCGTCTGTCACGCGATAAAATCCATGTGTTTAGCTTTCAGGTTAAATAATGAAAAAGGGGCTGCTCGAATGAACAGCCCCTTAGTTTATAATAAAACATTGAGTTCCCTTTTTCTACTTTGTTTCACACATCACAGCATTGTGGGCGGAATAATCTGAGCAAAGCGGCTTCAGCGTGATGCATCTGCCTTTTGCCTGCCCGGTTTTTGCAAACTCTGAATTTCGGTTTCGAAAAACCTGCTTTTCTCACTTACATCTTACCCGGGATTTTTCCTTCTATTCCGATTCTTTACCCGACGGTTTTCATTGGCTAAACCACTTTGAGGGGGGCTTGCCATCAGGAAAGCCGGATTCCCTTGAGTTAGTTTTACTCTTTGACTTTTACACGGATAATCCGTGAAAAGTTCATTGTGTCGTCGTTGTTTCCGGAATGTTTGCTTCAAAGAGATAGCTTTTCCGGCTTGAATTCGAAATAGATCTGATACCACTAACCATTGTGCAGGAAGAGCACCTTTCAATACGCAGGTGTGTACCCTTGTTTCTACTTTGGTTTTTGTGTTGTCTGACATGGAATGGCATTTTCAGACTGCTTGAAACAGCACTCATCTCTCGATGAGTCTGCTATCTCTGCAGTTCTGCGTGCTCTGTTCCTGTCTCTGTAATTGCAGTGAAATGATGCTGGCATCCTTTCACTTCTCTTTCCGGAGAAAGAGTATACAGTTCCGTTTATCCTTTTGCCGTTTCACTTATTCGGAAATAAGTTTCAGACCGGCATTTGGAGGATGTATTGGAAAACACACAAGTTCGGTTCCGGAGCGGCCTAAAATCATTTTCATGATTTGCAGCGATATGCTGTTGCCGCTTTGCGGTTTCCCGTCTGCGACAAGCCCTCTTCCGATACTATCTTCCTTCAGGTGTTTGTACTGTTAGTCCGGTTGGGAATATCTCACTTTCAAAATGAGGCTTTTTAATGACCTCTTTTTGCACTTCAGCCCTTTTCGGTTCGTGTTCGTCCGGTTCTCTTTCCGGCTTCTCTTTTCAGATCTACCTTCAAGTGTTTTACCTTCGTTCTCACATTCCGGGGCTTTCTGTTACAAGTGGTTTAGCGCTGCATGATGCATTGGCTTTTTAATTCCTTTCAGCGGACTCCGATGTGTCAAAGTTTCAAAGATCACTTCAATATTCTATTAATATCTTCGAGTTGAACTCTTGTTGCAAATATACGTTTATATACAAGGCTTTTGCAAATATTTTGAGCACTATGTGTCAACAAGATATTAACCGACTTTTCAACTGAATTATCAACAATTTAAGTAACTCAGTTTCAGACTATGAGAAAATGCTTGTTGAAAACGTAGGATTTGAAAAAGAGAGACAGAAATAAAAAAATGATGAAAATTTTCACTTTAGGTTAAACGGCCGTTAATGAAGAGTGAAAAATAATTTATCTGATAAAAAAACTTTACCTTTGTACTCTATAAACCAAGAGAAAAGAATGGCAAGAAAAAGAAGAGAGCTTCCGCTATATGAAAATGTGCTTATTTCGGCAGTGGCTGCCGAAGGTAAGGCGATAGCCAAAGTGGATGAAAAAGTAATATTTGTGCCCTTTGCTGTGCCGGGTGACGTGGTGGATATTCAGGTGACCAAAAAGCGACGCAGCTATATGGAGGGACGTGTCGTTGAATTTAAGCAGCGTTCTGAAAAGCGCGTTGATGCTTTTTGCGAGCATTTTGGCGTTTGTGGCGGTTGCAAGTGGCAGATGTTACCTTATGAGGAGCAGCTGCGTAGCAAAGAGAGTGAAGTGCTCAATAACCTGCGCCGAATTGGTAAAGTGGAGCTACCCGAAACCCGTCCTATCCTGGGAAGTGAGAAAACCAGATTCTACAGAAATAAGTTAGAGTTTACATTTTCCAATAGGCGCTGGATGACATATGAAGAGGTGGCTTCCGGCAAGGAGTTTGACACCATGAATGCAGTAGGTTTTCATGTGCCGGGTATGTTTGATAAAGTGCTTGACATCAATAAATGCTGGTTGCAGGATGATATTCAAAACAAGATTCGCAATGAAATTCGCAGTTATGCGCTCGCCAACGATCTGGAGTTTTTTGATATTCGCAATCAGGAAGGCTTTCTGCGTACCATGGTGGTACGCACCACTTCCACCGGGGAGCTGATGCTGATAGTGGCTTTTTATTACGAAGATCAGGAGAAGCGTGAGGCTCTTTTGACTCATGTCCGGGATAAATTCCCGCAAATTACCTCCCTGCTTTATGTGATCAACCCCAAAGGAAACGATACGATTACCGATCTGGATATTGAGGTATTTAGCGGTGAAGACAGCATTTATGAAGAGATGGAGGGATTGCGTTTTAAAATCAGTCCCAAGTCATTTTATCAAACCAACTCTGAGCAGGCTTATGAGCTGTATAAAGTGGCGCGCGAATTTGCCGGACTGACCGGCGAAGAGTTGGTGTATGATCTCTACACCGGTACGGGCACCATCGCCAACTTTGTGGCCCGCAATGCCCGGCGGGTAATTGGAATTGAGTATGTGCCGGAGGCGATTGAAGATGCAAAGATCAATTCAGCGCTGAACGAAATTGAAAACACCCTGTTTTTTGCAGGGGATATGAAGGATGTATTGAACGATGAGTTTCTGGAGACACATGGTCGCCCCGATGTGATCATTACCGATCCGCCACGCGCAGGTATGCACGATGATGTGGTAAAAACAATTTTAAGAGCCAATCCGGAGCGTGTGGTTTATGTGAGCTGTAACTCAGCCACGCAGGCGCGAGATTTGAGCCTGCTCGATGAAAATTACCGGGTAAGGGCTGTGCAGCCGGTAGATATGTTTCCGCATACACACCATGTTGAAAATGTGGTGCTGTTGGAGCGAAGATAGCAATTATTATTAAACCAAGCGGGTATGAAAAAGTACGATTTTGTAGTAGTAGGTGGTGGTATTGCCGGTATCAGCTTCGCTTTGAAAGCGGCTGAGTTTGGCCGGGTGGCCTTGCTGAGCAAAACAACGCTGAATGAGAGCAATACTACTTACGCACAGGGCGGAATAGCCACGGTAATGTATGAGCCTGACAACTTTGAGAAGCATATTGAGGATACCCTGATTGCCGGAGATGGTATCTGCTGGCTGCCGGCTGTGGAGCAGGTGATTAAAAAAGGGCC
>CAYPPC010000047.1:0-1027 GCA_964412435.1 uncultured Paludibacter sp. | reverse complement strand
ATAATTGTCGACCGCAATTAGAATGGTTAGGAGCTGAAGAGATTGAGCAGCTGGTTAACTGGGGAGTCGATTTTGATAAACAAAGTGCCGACGGACGTTTCGACCTCCACAAAGAGGGCGGACACTCAGAGTCAAGGGTGTTGCATCACAAGGACAATACCGGTTATGTGATTCAGCAGAGTCTGAACAAGCAGGCGCGCAACCATTCCCGCATTGATGTTTATGAACACTATTTTGCCATAGATATTTTGACACAGCACCATCTGGGGCAGGTGGTCACCCGCCAGACTCCCGATATTGAATGTTATGGTGTATATGCCCTGAATGAAAAGAGCAATCACATTCACACTTTCCTGGGAAAGGTGACTGTGCTGGCTACAGGAGGCATTGGCAGTGCCTATCTGTCATCAACCAATCCCTCTATATCCACGGGCGATGGTGTGGCCATGGTGCATCGGGCGCGGGGTGTCATCAGCGATATGGAGTTTGTGCAGTTTCATCCGACAGGACTTTACAGCCCGGGGGATAAACCGGTTTTCCTGATTACTGAGGCTATTCGCGGTTATGGAGCTGTTTTGCGTACGCAGGACGGGAAAGAGTTTATGCACCGTTATGACAAACGCGGCTCACTGGCTCCCCGCGATATTGTGGCGCGAGCCATTGACAACGAGATGAAGATCCGGGGAGATGATTTTGAGTATCTGGATGTAACGCATAAAGATCCGGAGGAGACCAGGCGTGAGTTTCCCATGATTTATGAGACCTGTCTGAAGCATGGCATTGACATTACAAAAGATTATATTCCAATCAGTCCGACTCAGCATTACAGCTGCGGAGGTATTGATGTTGATCTGAACGGACACACCTCTATTGACCGGCTTTACGCCGTGGGCGAATGTTCGCGCACCGGATTGCACGGTGCCAATCGTTTGGCCTCCAACTCGCTGCTTGAAGCGGTGGTGTATTCCGATATGGCGGTTAATCATGCTGCAGCACGGATTGCTGAGCTGACCTACAGAACTGATAT
>CAYPPC010000046.1:2647-14856 GCA_964412435.1 uncultured Paludibacter sp. | reverse complement strand
TGTGGTGTGCGGCTCCTATTTTACCCATTTTGCCAAAACCCGTCCGGAAGAGGAGCTAACAAAGTGGCATCCTTATATTCGCAGCCGGGTGGATCAGCTCAATCTTGCCCTCTCTTACGTTGCAGAAGATTTTCATGTGGCGGTACTGGAGCTGCCCTATATTTTTGGGACGCAGCCGGGACGCAAGCCGGTTTGGGTGTTTCTGGTGGAGCAGATACTGAATATGAAAAATAAAACCATGTTTCCCAAAGGGGGTACCACTATGGTAACCGTGAGACAGGTGGGTGAAGCCATTGCCGGCGCTTTGGAGAAAAACCGGGGCGGAAATGCTTATCCGATCGGTTATTACAATATGACCTGGGTTGAAATGCTCTCTGTTTTTCATCGCGCTATGGGCATGTCTGACCGGAAAATTGTGACTATACCTACTTCTCTGTTTAAGCTGGTTGCGTTGAAGATGAAAAGGGATTATAAGCGACAAAACCTGGAACCGGGATTGCATCCGATGAAGTTTGTCCGTTTGCAGTGCTCCCATCAGTTTATCGATAAATCAGAAGCCTGCGATTTTCTGGGTGTCACACCCGATGATATCGAAGCAGCCATCACCGACTCGGTTAAATTGAGTCTGGAGGTGCTTGAAGGCAAAGTGGAAGCGGTGGATATGAAAGGAGGATAAGAGAAATTCATAAAAAGCGAGTGTTACTACAAGTGTCATTCGCTTTTTTTGAAGGTAAGCACTTTATATTAAAGTCGTTGAAAGTCTTTTTTTTCTAATTCGTCAGTTTTGGTTTTGCACCTTGTTTTATTGGATAGGAAGTTTTTAATCCAATTCAATTTTCTCATATCTCTTATACTCCACCTGAGCAAATATAAACGAGACAATAATAGCTCCAAGAATGAATATAATAACGGAGTTTAATGTTATTGCAATCGTATTTGTGATAAGGAAATTGACAAGAAATATCAATGCGAACAGAGGAATCTGATATAACATTGTCAATAGTACAAACATTCCTTTTTTCCTTTCAGAATACAGTGCATATTTCCGGCTATTGACATTTATATAATCCGTCGGTGTCTTTCTGAAAAGCATTCCCAGTGAAACAATAATTAATATTGCAGATGCAATAAATGATATCATTACAAAAGATGCGTCATGCTCATTGCTGCCTTCCAAAACAGAATTCAGTAAAAAGGCACTAAGACCAAGCCCTATGAGTAAAAGTAGAACTGCCTTAGTTTTTGATGGTCTGTAATTTGTTCTTTTTAATTTTGTATTTTTCATATTTGAGTAAATTAAATGATTTTGAAAACTGAAAACATTGTTATTGATGGCTTTTCAAAATCTAAATTTAGTGCAATTTTCAAACATAGCAATAGAAATAAGGATAAAACTAATTTTAATCTCCCTGCCAAGGGGGAGTTTCACTGCTTTCCCTTTTTTTATCCTTCTTCAGGAAAAGAGACAATAGTCCAAAAAGCATAGGTATTGCATAGTTTATAATCCATATGGAGATGCCTGCAAGTAAAACGGCAGCGCTGTTTGGGGTGAAAACCGAAAAGATCAGAACGGCCAGTGAACTTCGAATAGCCGGTTCGGCAGCTGAAAAAGAGGGGGTGAATGTGATCAGCAGATACATAAATGCTGTGCCGGTAATGGCTTGTTGCCAGGGAATGTGAACACCAAAGAAGTGCAGCAACAGGATAAACTGCAGGTTGAAAACCAGATAACGAAGCGTGGTGATACCCAGAATGGCTATGAATTCTGACACAGTGAAGGCGGAGAGCGATTTGAATGCCGCTTTCAGGTTTTTTGATAATTTGGATGCTTGCAGCCTGCGCGATACTGAAGGGAGCGAAAAGACTAAAACAACGAGTAAAAGTATGCTGACAGCCGTTATCAGCAGATAGCGTGAAGACTCAAATGGGAGGCTGTGCTTTGACAGGTAGATAAGTCCGGCAATTATACCCAGGGAGCTGATAATCAGATTTTGGGTGAGGCTGTTTACAAAGCTCAGCACTGTGCCCGAAACGCGATGTTGCGGTGGTAGGTAAAGGATGCGTCCTGCAAATTCAGCCACGCGGTTGGGCGATAGAAATCCGGTTACCAGACCGCCCAGGACAGATTGAACTGCATTTATAAAGCTGATGCGGGTCTCTTTTTTCAGCAGCATTTGCCATTTTTTGGCATCAAGCGACCAGTTGAGTGGCATCAGTAACAGGCTGGTAATCAAAAGAGCTGCTTTTTTGTTGCTCAGGGGCCACAGACTGTCGCTCAGTTCCTGCCACTCGTCAAATTGCTTCAGTTTTAGGCCTAAAAAGTAAAGCGCAAAAATCAGAATCAGCCATTTGGCTGCTGTCATCAGTCTATTTTTCGTCGAAGGACTCATTCTTTACTTTGAAGGTAAATGTTTTTTGTGAGAAATAACTGAAGATCACGGTTACCAGAGTAATCACGATTTTAGAGGGTGTGGGGTAGAAATGCATCAGATCTACGAGCAGTTTCAGTCCGAAATAGTTGATCAGAAGATTGGCGAAAACCACCATGATGTAACGCACAAGCTGTTGCCTGCCCCGCATTTCTGAAGTGGTGAAGGTCACATATTTCTGGAGCAGGAAGCCGGTCAGTATAACAACAGGAAAAGTGAGAAAAAGAGAGGCAATGTGAGGGCTGAGAGTGACAATGCCCAGATGAACCAATCTTTTTTGAACTACAAAGTTGTAAACCAGAAAAAAGAGCACCCAGTCGAACACCAGATTGGCAGCTCCGGTAACTCCATAGCGAAAGAACTGCAGTCCCACATATTTGCGGAACGGAGGATAGAAGAAGTCAATCAGACTACGTATATATTTTCCGGTAAGAATCAGGATTTTTCGCATGGAGATTTGACAAAAAGTTGATTTTAATAGGATAATTAAATGTTTTTGTTTACTTTTGTCGGGGCTTACAAAAACTGCCTCCAAATAGATAAAAACTCGGGTGAAGTAAGCACAGAGAACAGAATCATTTTTAGAAATATGCCGGACGACTATCATCAATATGACTCAAGTACGCGCCAAAAAACACTTGGGACAGCATTTCCTGAAAGACCTGGAAATTGCTCGTCGTATATCGCAGAGCCTGCCTTTGCGTGAGCCGTCGTCTGTTCTTGAAATCGGCCCCGGCATGGGCGTACTTACCCAATTTTTAATTCAAAATCCACTTGCAAATCTGAAAGTTGTAGAGATTGATGCTGAATCAGTCTCCTATCTGCATAAGCATTATCCGTCACTTGAGGTGGTGGAAGGCGACTTTTTGCAAATGGACCTCTATGAAATCTTCCCCGGTGATTTTTGTGTGATCGGGAACTTTCCATATAATATCTCCAGCCAGATTTTCTTCAAGGTGCTCGATTACAGAGATCGTGTGCCGGCTGTGGTGGGAATGCTTCAAAAAGAGGTGGCCGAGCGGCTCACGTCCGGACCCGGCAAAAAAAGTTACGGAATATTAAGCGTTTTTATTCAGGCATTTTACGATGCAGAATATCTGTTCACAGTTCCAGAACAGGTATTCGACCCTCCGCCTAAGGTCAAATCGGCTGTTGTTCGCTTTACCCGTAACGAAGTAGCCAGTCTCCATTGTGATGAGCAGCTCTTCCGAAAGGTGGTGAAAACAGCCTTTAACCAGCGCCGAAAAACGTTGCGAAATTCATTGAAATCCCTGAGCGGACCCAATAATAGTTTCCTGACAGATTCGATTTTTGATAAGCGCCCCGAACAGCTGGATGTTCAGAGTTTTGTTGAGATAACAAATCTGATAGCTGAGGCGACAGAGAGTTGAAAGTCGGAATTTTACTGAAAAGCTTCGTTTGTCGAGGATGCCGTGTGAAACGGGAGGTTTTACGGTGAGCATCGAAATAAGAAAACTACCGAAAATATAAATGATCATTTTTATGCCTGAGGCATAAAATAAAAATAAGTAGGAGAGTGTAATTATGCCAAAATTCACAACCGAAGAAATACTACAAACCCACCCGGGGGACCTGGCGGATCGCATTGCCGAACTGCCGGAAGAGGAGCAACTGATCTCCTTTCTGACCCTTCCGGGAAAAGTGAAGGGTAATCTGTTCAGCTACCTCAGCTGGGACCTGAAAGAGCTGATTCTAACCTCGCTCGGAACCAACGAAATTGCGAAAATCCTTGAAACGATGACTCCTGACGACCGGACGTCTGTGTTTGAGGATTTCCCCGATACTATGGTGAAGGACGCGGTGAACCTGCTACCTACCGAAGAGCGTCGCATTGCTTTGCAGCTGATCGGCTACGAAGAGGACTCTGTGGGTCGTCTGATGACTCCGCACTATGTGCAGGTACATCCCGAATGGAGCGTTAAAAAGACGCTGGAACATATCAAGAAGAATGGTCAAAAAGCGGAAACGCTTAATTATATATATGTGGTTGATGCTGAGCAGAGGCTGATTAATGACATCCGGATTGGTGTTATTCTGATGGCCGAAGAAGATCAGTTGATTTCCGAGCTGGTGCTCGATACATTTATTGCATTGCGCACCACGCAGCACCATGAGGATGCTATCGAAGATTTCCAGAAGTACGACCGTGGTGCTCTGCCCGTGATTACAGATTCGGGCACCCTGGTGGGTATTGTGACTGCGGACGACATTCTGGACCAGGTGGAGAAACGGGATACAGAAGATATCCAGAAGTTCGGGGGTGTGGAGGCACTGGACATGCCCTACATGAGTACCGATATTTTTACGATGATTAAAAAGCGTGCCGGCTGGCTGGTGGTGCTTTTTCTGGGAGAGATGCTGACAGCTTCTGCCATGAGCTACTATGATGAAGAGATTGGGAAGGCGGTGGTACTGGCACTTTTTGTTCCTCTGGTGATTTCGAGCGGTGGTAACTCCGGTTCGCAGGCCGCAACGCTGATTATTCGTGCACTTGCTATTCAGGAGATTAAACTCAGAGACTGGTGGTACGTGATGCGGCGCGAAATTTTATCCGGATTTATTCTGGGTGCTATTCTGGCTGTTGTTGGTATGTCAAGGATTATCCTTTGGCAGCAGGCAGGCCTTTATGATTATGGTGAGTACTGGTTCTGGATCGCACTGACTGTGGGAGTCTCTTTGGTCTTCATTGTCTTGTGGGGTACCCTGACGGGATCGATGATACCCCTGGTGCTTAAGAAACTAAAAATGGACCCGGCAACCTCATCGGCGCCTTTTGTGGCTACGCTGGTGGACGTGACCGGGCTGATTATCTACTTTACAATTGCAGCCTTGCTGCTTTCCGGTAAGCTTTTGTAGACGAATAAAATCTAAAATTAAGATAGTAAAAAGGTAGTGTACTTTTGGGTGCATTACCTTTTTTCTTGGCTGAAAAATCCCGGTGCTTCCAAAAAATTAACACTTTTGGGGCTGTTTTGTATGCCCTGGCAGTCTCTGTGTCATTTTGTACGCAAAACTGTGTGTTTGGTAGAAAATGAGCTCCAGTTTTGTGTGTTTTGTTTGCAAAATAGAGGGATGTTGCTAAAAAGAACGGAAAATAGGTGTTTTTGATTCAAAAAGATAGTAAAAGGGTGGTTTATCTCAACTTTGTAAAGTGAGTCATTCGGGGTAGTCAATTAACATAATTATGCGTAAAAAAGATTGTTGATTGTTGTTTTTCTTGTTTTTTCCGACTATTTTTATATTCAAATTAATCTAAAATCACAAAAACAGACTATACCCATGAAAAGACTATTAAGTTTGGTCGTGGGCATTGTATGCGTTTTATCGCTCTATGCTCAGGACAATGTGACCGGAACTGTAATTTCTGCCGAAGATGATCTGCCGATTATTGGTGCATCAGTAACGGTGAAAGGCACAACCCGGGGAGTAACTACCAATTTTAACGGGAAGTACACGATTGCTGCCAATGCGGGTGAAACCCTGGTGTTCTCTTACGTGGGGATGCATACCCGGGAAATTGTGCTTGGTGAAAACAGGGTGGTTGATGTGACCATGGAGCCTGTGACTGAGGAGCTTCAGGAGGTAGTTGTTACCGCCATGGGAATCCGGCAGGAGAAAAAACGAATGAACTTTGCGGTGCAAAGTATCGGTTCGGACGCCCTCACCGAAAGCAAATCAGCCAACTTTGTGGATGCCCTGCAGGGAAAAGTGGCCGGTCTCAGCGTGACCACCTCCAGTGGTTCGCCCAACTCCGGATCTCAGATTATCATCCGGGGTATCTCCTCTATTAACCCTGCGCAAAATAATGAACCTCTTTTTGTACTTGACGGTATGCCTTTGTCCGGTGGCGGGTCTGCCGCAGCTGACATTAACCCCAACGATATTGAAAATGTATCGGTGTTGAAAGGTGCTGCCGCTTCTGCGCTGTATGGGCAGGATGGAGCCAATGGGGTAATTATGATTACCACTAAACGAGGAGAGGCCGGCAGGATTAATATTAGCGCCAATGTGAGCCTTCAAAGTGATATCCCCGCACGCCTGGAGCGACTCCAAAAAACTTACGGACCGGGTTCGGAAGGTTTTTACAGAGAAAAAACGATGGGTGGCTGGGGACCCCAGCTTACTCCGGGAACGCAGATTTATGATAATGTGGGCGGATTTCTCAATAACGGATTTTATCAAAAATATGATGTGACGATGTCAGGAGGTACTGAAAAACTTCAGACATACGCTTCGGTGACCTATTCCAATAATAATGGAATTGTACCTAATGACTATTTGAACCGCTTCGGTATTTTGCTGAAAACTACCTATGAGCCAACCAAAACACTCAGCATTACTACCTCGGCCAATGTGATGAACTCCTATTCACGTTCGTTCTCATCAACGGGTATGAGCTCGGTTTATAACTGGCCCATTACTGATGATATCACCGACTATCAGCTGATCAATGGTTATCCGCGTTTTCTCTACTACAGTGACGTCAATAAATTTAACTCGCCCATTAGTCCGCTCTATTCGCGCTATAATGATTACGGCAAAAATTTGCGCACGCGCAATGTGCTGAACGGATCGGTGCTCTGGAAGCCTGTTCATAATCTGAATATTACCGGCAGGTTGAGTTATGAAACAACGGATTCCTCTTACGATGGCTACAATGTTCCGCGTTGGGATGATGCTGTTAAGTATGATCTGACGGCTCCTCAGGCACCGGATGAAGATGCCGGACCCGATGAGATAGCCCGCTATGAAGAGGCTATGATCAAATACCTAGAGCTGGTTGAAAAATATGAAACAACACCTTTCCTTTCCGTTCAGGATATTGAAAATATGGACAAAAGCTTGCTGGGTTATTATTCAGCTTCCATGGGTAGAAGCCAGATTATCTCAGCCGGAGCTTTAGCCACCTATAAGCTGGAGCTGCCCAATGATTTCAGTTTTGACTTTATGGCAGGTATTGAGGTGAAAATGAGTGAAAGTGTTTCAACCGGTGTGGCCGGAAGGGATTTTATTATTCCCGGAACTTATAGCATTCAAAATACCAATCCGGATCTGATTGTTCTGGGTGACCGCACTGCCACACACGGGCGCTATCGCACCTTTGGTTATTTCTACGAAGTGAGGGCTGACTATAAAGGCATCGCATCACTGAGTACGACAGGCCGTTGGGACTGGTCGTCGAGACTTCAGCTGACTAACAACCGATATTATTACCCTTCAGTGACTGCCGGATTACTTTTTACAGAACTGCTGGGCATTGAAAGTGACATTTTCAATTATGGAAAACTTCGGGGTAACTATGCTTTTGTAGGGAAAGACCCCTCGCAGGCATCGCTGTATGACCGCAGATTCAAGCAGTTTGCCACCTTCCCGGACAATGGCTACGGATTGGATCCGACCCTCTCCACTGCTGATGATAATCTGACGCCGGAGATGTCATACTCCTGGGAGATTGGGGCTGATTTTAGGTTTTTCAATAACAGAACCCGCTTAGATATGGCTTATTATACGGTAGGTGTTGACAATCAGATTGTAACGGTTCGGGTTTCACCCACTTCCGGACACATCCTCCAGACAAGAAACGAGGGTTCTATCCGAAACTCCGGTTTTGAATTTACACTGAATCAGGATATTATTAATAACAGAGATTTTGGCTGGTCAGCCATGCTCAACTTTGGTTTGAACCGGGGCCGGGTAATCAGTCTGCCCGAAGAAGTAGCTGAAATTACCGGTCCGCAGTATGGTGATATTTTTACCTCAGCCTATAAAGGACACTCAACCACCGCTCTTACAGGTAAAGATTACCTGAGAACGGAAGATGGTAAAATCATCGTGGATGAACTGGGCTTCCCGCAAATCGGACCCGATAAGAATAAGGTGATTGGTAACCGCGAGCCGCTCTTTATGGCCGGATTGTCCAATACGCTCAGTTATAAAAACCTGAGCCTCTCATTCCTTTTTGATGGGCGCCTGGGTGGTGATGTTGCCAATATCACCAAACGTGGATTGATATCCAACGGACAAAGCCGTATGCTGGAGGTTTACCGCGGACGCCAGATTGTGGTGGATGGGGTGGTGCTGCAAGCCGATGGCACTTATGAGCCGAATACTACAGCTATTACATTGGATCACAGCACACTGATTAACTATTTTCACGCTGTGAGCTCCAACTTTATTGAAGATGGCTCTTTCATTCGTCTGAGCTATGTGACTCTTGGATACGATCTGTCTAAATATGTTCGTTCGACGCCGCTCACCGGATTGCGTTGCTCATTCACGGGCACCAATCTGCTTTTATTGACAAGATATACCGGGTCAGATCCTACCCGAAACGCTGATACCAGCGGTCGCGGTACCGGTTCTGCCGGGGTTGATAATTTTGCTGTACCGGGTACCCGGGGCTTCAATTTCAGCCTGTCAGCATCATTCTAAATCTAAATTGTGTATCACATTTAAGCATAAAAAATAATTATTGTTATGAAAAACATACATTATATATTCGTATTTACACTGTTGTTGTTGGGGCTGGTAGCTTGTGAAGACTTTTTAGATATCAATAAAAGTATTGATAGTCCAACTACAGTAACAGTTGATCAGGCTTTGCCGGCAATCGTCTTTTACGCTGCACAAGAGGTGTATGACCATGCCGAGTATGGTGTTTATTTGTCGCAGGCGCTGACAACGGCATCCAAAAGCCAGACCGGATCCTACGCTTACAGCCAGGGCTGGGAGTTTTTATCCATGAACCGTCACCCGCAGTGGAGACGCCACTATTATGATGTCGGAGCAAATATCAATGAGCTGGTAAAAGCAGCCAATCAGGCTAATTCCAACAACTTTAAGCTGATTGCCCGCACCATTATGCTGCAATCGACCATGATGACAACTGATGTTTTTGGTGATATGCCCCGCTCGAATGCTTATACTGCAACTTCTCCCACCTATGACACGCAAGAGGAGGTTTATCAGTGGTTGTTCGAAGAAGCTGATGAGCTGCTGGCACTTTACCGGGATGATGAGTGGGCCAATAATCCCAATGATATCCCTATCAGTGAAAAGATGGATCGTATCTATAAAGGAGATATGAAAAAGTGGGAGCTTTACACCAAAGCTCTTCGCGCCAGACTCTGGCTGCGAAAACTGCCGAACTGGGAAAATAACCCCACTGTTTGTGATCGTATAATCTCTATGGTGGATGAGGTGCTCAATGACCCGAATTGGGAAGAACCCCGTTATAACTATCCCGGAGGTACTAATGAGCAAAACTGTCCCTGGGGGCCGGCAGCACCTATTATCAACGCCTGGGAAAGTAGAGGCAACCGCCTGGCTTCATCTATGCCGAGTAAGTTTTTTGCATACGCGCTGCTGGGTACTTACGAAAACAGAACGCAACGTTCAGGGCATGCACTTGACCCGCGCGCTGTAAAACTGATGACTCCACGGTTGAAGAGTGGTGCCGCAGGAAGTGACCTGTTACGCTGGTTAGATAATAATATCGGTATGGATATCTCCATGAAGGTGACCGACTATCCCGATCTTTATGGTTCGGGAGAAAATCCCTTTACTCAAAATGACGGCTATGTGGCTCTGATTCTTGATGAGGAGCTGATGTTTATCAAAGCTGAAGCAGAATACTGGAAAGGTGATAAACTGAGCGCCTTCAATACTACAAAAAAGGCAGTTCTCACCAATATGGTTCGTTTGGGTGTAACAGAATCTGTAGAAACTGATGGTGAAGATCTGAGAGGATTTAACAAAGATATTTATAAGCGTTTCTTCGAGATCAAACTGCAGGAAGATGATTTTAATATCGGAGATTTGATGCAGCAAAAGTATGTTGCCATGTATTTGCAGCCAGAACAGTGGACTGACCTGCGTCGTTATAACTACAGCAGCAAGTCCAATGGAATTACCTATGATAATGTGCCTGTGTATACTGTCAGAAGAGTATTCAGCGGCAGAATTGCCGGAAATACGGTGCCGACGATTGAAAACAGTACGGCTGAATTTTCACTGCGGAGACCATTCAATCTCTATGTGCCTTACTGGGATCAGCCCGACTCTTACGGTGTCAATGCCGAGCTTTCACCCAATGCGTGGATTATGCGTTTGAACTACGACCCGGAAACGGAAGATAAGTACAACCGGGGTGAACTGGAACGACTGGGTGCCTTTAAAAACCCGGAATGGTTGAAAAAGCGGATGATCTGGTCGTATAACCACAGTAACAAAGCGCAGGCGAGTGACAATACGGAATGGAAATAATTAAGGAAAGGTAAAAACGAGATAAACCATGAGAAAGATAAAATTTATAACGCTGCTAAGCATTTTGACATTGCTTATATTCTCCTGTGCCCGGCATGACTTTATCGACGAGATGAGCATCACGGGTGAAGTGGGGCCGCAGGCAATCTGGGAACTCAGTAGCAGTTCGGTGGCTGCCGGAACAGATGCCGGATTTGTGCTGCAGTATTACTCTACTGTAGATGACATCAGCCACTCTGAAGCGTGGTATAGTGTTACTGAGGTTTTGTCGAAAAAGGTAACATGTCCTTGGGTAAACACATTTGTTTACAGCGTGGCCTCCGAAACTACCGAACTGAAGAGAATCTCAGAAAAAATAAAGAGTTATCCTCACACTCAGGCTGTTTGGTCTGACTCTCTCAGTGCTTTTGTAATTGAAGATGGATTTCCGGTGACCGGAACGCTGGCCAGCTTCTCCTGGAAACAGCCCGAGCAGTTTGACGAGAAGGACTCTCTCAATATGAAGAAGTATTTCGGAGAGAATTTTATGGAGCACTTCAAAGATAGCCTGTACGGATTGATGCAATATGCTGACTTCAATAGAATGATCAACGGGCTCAACCTGGATGATATGCTGATGGATCGCTACGGCGGAAAATCATTCAAAGAGTTGACTGACTCTACCTGGGATAGTAACTCAGCCTCCTGGGTGTACCATTTTCTTAAATTGGAAGATGGCAGTACGCCGGTTCCCAATGGTGTGAAAGAGCTTTATCAGAATGAAATATCTTTTGATAAACTGATTCAGACTCCTGCCGGTTATGATGTGGAGTACAGCCGTTCCTATAAAATTGATGCGCTTGTTCGCGTTTTCGATACCCGTGGTATTTATGGAAATACAGTGATAAAAACCATTGAAATTAACTAACAGCAAAATTTTGAAGAGATGAAAAACATAAAGAAGATAAAGTATTATATTTTGCCGGTATTTTTTGCTTTGCTGTTTTCCGGCTGTTATGACAATGTTCCCGAAGTGGAAAAATTGCCTTCAGCTGCGGTTGACTTCACTTATAAAGTGACCGATGACAGCTATCAGTTTGATTATTATATCGGCTCTACCATTGAGTTTAGCAGCACCTCTTACATGGAGGGCGACTGTGTCTGGGATTTTGGTGATGGCAACACCGGTACGGGTGCTTTGGTTACACACAAGTTTAACGAAGCCGGTACGTTTCAGGTGAAACTAACCGTGGCGGGCAGCAAAAGCCGCTCTTACCCTATCATGGTGAGTGACATTGTGCCGATAATGTCGGTGGATCCGATTGAGGGCGGCATATGTGAAGTACTCGAAACCCCGGTAAGCATCTCTATGGAGCTGCCCAACCCGGAAGGATTGCTTGAAGAGTATCTCTGGATTTTCCCCGAAGGGACCAAAAATGAAGCCGGCGAAGTGATTGCTACTTCAACAGAGGTGAATCCCGGTAAACTGACTTTCGGACATGTGGGTTCACAGAC
>CAYPPC010000046.1:0-2637 GCA_964412435.1 uncultured Paludibacter sp. | reverse complement strand
TGTACGCCTGCAGGCAAAACTGGGCGGCAGGGCACTTGAAGAGGGTCGTGTCAATGTTCAGGTGGGCTATAATCAGGAGGTGCCAACGCTTTATTACGCCGTTAAAGGCGGAAATATCATGGCTCTGAAGTTGGTGAGCGACAAGCCCGCAACTTTGAATGTTTATCCTTTTGATATGGCTATCTCCTCCGGTAAAAGGTCGCTCAATATCCTGTATCACGAAGAATCGCTTTATATCCTCGATGCCGGACAGCAATTTACTTATGTGGATGATCAGGATGGCAATCTGGGTGATGGCAGAATTACGGTGATGGCCAAAGACGGATCCAAACTGGAGACCATGCTCACCAATACAGGAACAGCTTTTGCTGATCCATATTACGGATATATTGATGGTAATACACTGCTTTTCTCAGACCGCAACACCGGAATGCGAATAGCTTCATTGAAAGATAGAAACCGCAGTTACTCTGCTGCTAATTTCCCCTATAAGGTGCAGAATGCAACACTGGGCTATTACAATAATGGCTGGAGCTACGGATCTATGAATGCCGGATTTGGTAAAATCAATGGCGTGTGGTACTGGTGTAAAACTTTCAACGGTACGGGACTTTTCCGGTTTACCGACAGTGATATTTTGAAGGAGACCACCACAGGAGGTTTACCGGCACCGGCTGCAGGTGTTGTTCTTTCGGGCATGTCGCCCAAATCCTTTGTGTGGGATGCTAAAAATCAGGTGATTTATTTCACTATTTATGATACCGGTTACGAAGGAGTCTATCGTTGTACGTTGGCTCAACTCGATGGAATTGGCGGATCTAAAAGTGCTTTGGCACCTTACCTGTTAAAGACGGCAGGCGGAAAATCGGCCATTCCAATCACAGAACCCGGAATGGGAGAAGGCTCTGCAGGGGAGTTTATCGGCATTTGCCAGTTGGCGCTCGACGAAGCCACCGGTGATGTTTATTTCGGGTTACGCTCGGCATTCCCCGATGAGGTGAAATCAGGTCTGATGCGATACAATGCAACTAAGAAAGTACTTGAACATGTGGTTGAAGGAGTCGATGTTTATGGAGTTTCTGTGAACCAGACTAAGTCAAAACTGTTTTAACATTATAAGAACCCGATTCAATAAATGATAAAAAGAGCACTATATATACTGTGTATCCTCTCTCTCCTTGGCTGGCCGGCCCTGGCTGAAAACCCAAAGCGTGAGGTGCGTTCGGTCTGGCTTACCACTGTTTGGGGACTCGACTGGCCCGCTTCTAAGGTGCCCGCAGCTACAGGGAGCAATGAGGCTACAAGACAAAATGTAATAAATTCACAGAAAACCAGTCTGTTGAGACTCCTGAACAAAGTGGAGGGTGGCAACTTCAACACCATCTATTTTCAGGTGCGTGGCATGAGTGATGCCTTCTACGACTCAGCTTATGAGCCTTGGAGCCAGTATCTCTCTGCTGAACGTGGGGCTGATCCGGGCTGGGATCCTTTGGCCTTTATCATTGATGAGGCTCATGCAAGGGGCATCGAAGTGCATGCCTGGCTGAATCCGTACCGTTACTCCACTTCAGCTGAAAGTCATGGCAACCTGCCCGGTGACTATGCCACCATCCATCCGGAATGGTTGATGGATTATGGCAGTTTTACTAAAATATTGAATCCGGGAATGCCGGAAGTGCGTGAGCGTATTTGTGATATAGTAGAAGATATTATTGTGAAATATGATGTTGACGGCATTGTGTTTGACGATTATTTTTACGCATCAGGAACAACAGAAGCTATGGACCAGGCACAGTTTAATGCGTATAATCCTAAAGGCTTATCACGTGGAGACTGGCGCAGAGAGAATGTAAATATGATGGTGCGTGATGTTTATGACCGCATCAGCAGTATTAAACCCTATCTCTCGTTTGGCATCAGTCCGGCCGGCGTGTCAGCTTCCAGTGCTGCTGTGGCCGATCAGTATGGTGTGCCAAAAGCACCTGCCGGAAGCGACTGGCAGTACAATGGGATTTTCAGTGATCCTTTGGCCTGGTACAAGGCCGGGTCTGTTGATTATGTTTCGCCACAGATTTACTGGACCATTGGTTCGGGGAATGACTACTCCAAGCTGAGTCCCTGGTGGGCCAATGTGGCCAATTTCTTTGGCCGGTATTATTATTCGAGCAATACCGGTAGCTTTAGTCCGACTGAGTTGTTGAACCAAATACAGATTAACCGGGATGCAGATCTGAACGGAGCTACCGGTAGTGTCTATTTCAAAACATCTGATTTGTCAACGGCTTCGATGAATGCGATGAAAGCAGGACCTAACAGCACGTTTTCTCTGGGTCCGGCCTATGGCTGGAAAGAAGCGGCAGTACATGGATTGGTTTATAATTTAGCGCTTACTGGTAAGGTGCTAAGCTGGAACTATTCAGCTTCGCCGGTTCGCTTTGCGGTGTATGCGATTCCAATGGCACATACAGGGGATGATGATATCTATTTCTCGCCTAAATATCTGCTTGGAGTCTCCTATGCAAAAGAGTTTACGCTGCCTTCGGAGGTGTGCACCGGTAGCCATAAAATTGCAGTTTCGGTTTATGACCGTTTCGGAAATGAGTTCCCTCCCAGGGTGTTGGGTGAGAGTGAAACTAC
>CAYPPC010000045.1:14013-14929 GCA_964412435.1 uncultured Paludibacter sp. | reverse complement strand
ATGGAGCATCCGACCAATATGATTATTCTGCGTATCCATCCCGATGCCGGAATTGCAGTCGATTTTGGAATGAAAATTCCGGGAGCAGGCTACAAACTACAGAATGTGAATATGGATTTCCACTATTCAGATCTGCAGGAATCTAAAATTCCGGAAGCTTACGAGCGCTTGCTGCTGGACTGTATGATCGGTGACTCAACGCTCTATGCCCGTGCTGATGCCGTGCAGGCCAGCTGGAAATTTGTGGACCCGATTTTGAAAGCCTGGGAATCAGACCCCGATGTTCCGCTCTATTTTTATAAGAGTAACAGCTGGGGACCGGAAGAGGCCAATAATCTGTTTGATGAGGAAGGTGTTGAGTGGCAGGACCAGTGTGATAAGTTCTCTTGTGAAATATAGATTTGACAATAAAAAGGAGCAGCCCCTTTGGGGGATCTATCAATTGTGAAAAACGCAAAGCTTTGCCTCTATAATATGAGATGCGGAGCATCGTGTCTCTACGCGTAAAAATCAAATACTATAAACTGAATACTAAATTAAAGACAAAATAAAGATGTTGAAAAACAAAACACATGTTTTTGAAGACGCACAACGTACGGCATATGCTGTCAGTAAGCGTATTATTGAAGGAATTAACCGTAAGAAAGAGACTTCTTCCGAACCTTTTAATCTGGCACTTTCGGGTGGAAGTACCCCCAATATTATGTTTGGAATTTTAGCCGGAGAGTTAAAGAATGAAGTCGATTGGAACTCATTGCGGCTATTCTGGGTAGATGAGCGTTGCGTTCAGCCTACCGACAGCGAAAGTAACTACGGTGTAGCCCGGGATTTAATGTTGAGCAAGGTGCCGCTTCCAGAAAAGCATGTGTTTAGAATGCGCGGGGAAGATGATCCGAAAGAGGAGGCTGCCCGATAT
>CAYPPC010000045.1:6775-14003 GCA_964412435.1 uncultured Paludibacter sp. | reverse complement strand
AATTTCAAATTCAGGATGCAAAGCTTTCTACGATGTTGCAGGAAAATCTGACTGAGGTAAATTGTTTGCCACAGTTTGATATGATTTTACTGGGCATGGGAGATGACGGGCACACAGCATCCATTTTTTCGAACAGTATGGAGCTGCTTCAAACAGAGAAAACTGTAGATGTTGCACAACATCCGGTAAGCGGACAAACGCGGGTAACTCTGACCGGCAATCTGATTAAAAATGCTAAAGAGCTAATATTTGTGGTGACCGGCCATGGCAAAGCGGTGGTAGTGGGAGAGATTATGATGGAGAAGCAGAATTTTGAGCGTTATCCCTCTTATTATATTCTGGCCTCTTCTGAGGCAGAGCTCTATTTGGATCGAGAGGCTGCCGAAAAAGTTTAGTTATTATCACACAAATTGCATTGGCATATGAAAAAAATATTTATTTTTATTGCACTTATGACCTTCACTTTACCCCTCTTTTCTCTTAACAGCGGAAAGGGTGTAATTGATAAGGTGCTGAAAGATTATGTCAATGAAAAGGTGGACTTTTATCAGGAGATAATAAAGTTTAATGATGAGCGGGCGAGGGAACTTAAGAAAATAGAGCTGCAATATCTGTTGGATGTAAAAAAAGCAGAAGAGTGTTTGCTTTGTCAAACTCAAAAACGGATTAAAAAGCTGAATATGAAAAAGTACAGGGCAGTGGAAAAGCTTTTGTCGAGGGATGAATTTGTGAAATATAAAGCCTTGGAAAATCAAGAGGTAAGAAAGCGTCCGGAGTGGGCATCAAATAAAAAAGCGATCGATCGATCGCTTTTTTATTTGAGCTAAATATCATTTAACGCATCAGATCCCTGATTTTCCGGTTGTTGATGTCATCGATAGTGATGTTTCTTCCCGGCTTATCGAGCATCGACTGCGAGTTTTCGATAACATACATGGGGGCCTGTTTACTGTCGAACCGAGGTGCTTTCACGGGCAGCGGGCTTAAAGGTGCGCCATTTATCATCGTGAGTGCTTCGTTTAACATAATATCATTGATATCTCCAAAGTCAAGAATACGCAGGCCGTTGGGACCGCCCACTTCAACTGCGTCCCGATGCGGGACAAACCCACTGGTGAAATCAGACTTGTTTTCGCTGTTGTAGTATTTTACAATGATAGGTTGCATGCCCCATTTATTTTTGCTGTCGTCTTTTTCGTAAATACTGATAGAACCTACATTTTTACCCACCGTTTGCTGGCCGATTATAATTAGGTTCTCCTTAAAGTAAGGTAACAGTCCGTTTATAACCAGCTCACTGGCAGAAGCGGTCCATTGCGAAACAAGCACATACAGTTTATCCAGGTTCATCTCAGGTATAGTGATGTCGCCCGACTGACTTTTCACCTTGTTCATAAAGTAGGTTTTGTTGTAATTCTCACCATTCTCTTTTTGAAGCGCATTGTGAACAAGTGCGTTGTATTCAGCTCGTGAAAACACATTTTCGGCATTTCTTTCGGGTACCAGTGCACTGGCGAGTGCACTTGCAGATGAAACCGCGCCTCCGCCATTGTAGCGCAGGTCAAGAATCAGTTCGGTGATGCCCTGGCTCTTTAAGCCTTCCAGGGTGGCCATCAAATCTCTGTCATATTGGTTGGTTCCGTCACCACCGTCGCGCGCAAAGAAATTATAAACCAGATAGCCCACCTTGGTGTTATTGGCCGGAGTTACATAAACAGAATCCATATAAACCGGATGCTCTGCAAAATTGGAGTGCATGGACACTGTCAGGTTATTGGTGACGTTCAGTTCATACTCATTGGTCTCCGGATTCAGCAGATAGTTGGCTACTTTCAGCTCTTTGCTACCGGTGCCGCCGGTCAGGTTCTTGTAGCTCATTTCGGTGATATCCTGTCCGTCAATCTGAACTATGAAATCGCCTTTTTTAATCCCTTTAGCCAGAGCGTCGGAACCCAGTTTGGGATAAAGTACCAGCAGGTAATATTTTTGAGGAGAAGAACCACTGACACCAACACGTACAAACTCAAAACCAATTTCATGGGAAACAACACCGCTGAGTGAGCTGAGCAACTCCACATAATCCTCCTGAATCCATGAAAAACGATCACCGTCGGGATTGCTGCCGGCATTAAATTTATTAAGCAGAGATTCAAAAAACAACTCCGGACTTAATTTGTAGTCGGGAGTTTGCGGAATTTTCTCATTCCACAGGTAATAGGTCTGCATCTCTCTGTGGATCCAGTTGTTTACATATGCATGTGGGTTGGGAGTTGCAGGCGGGTTCTTTTCCTTACAGGCAGTCACAGCCAAAGTGAGGACTGCTAAAATAACCATTAGTTGAAATATACGTTTCATACGAAATTTTAGTTTTGAATTTGGTTAAAAGAAGTATTATGCCTCAAAGGTAGTGAAATATATTATTCGCAGCTTGCATTTACTAAAAAAGATCACTGAGAGTCATAATTTCATCCGGCCGATAGCGACCGTTTACTTCTTTTACTGTGCAGCACTCGTTGTAATGGTCGTGCTGAAAAAAGAGAATCTGTTTCTTTTCTTCGGCCTCCCGGAGCATTTTCACTTTGTTTTCCATCGATTTTATCGGGAAAGTATCATAAGCCGACACCCAGGCAATGGGCATAGCTGATAAAAATGGGATTACGTCGCCGGTATAAACCAGTGTGCCTTTTTCTGTGTGAAAATAGGGTGAAAGCTGTCCTACAGAGTGCCCTTCGTAAAGACGCAGTTCCACTTCCGGTGCTATAAACATATCTTCTTCCACCAGGCTGAGCAGCCCTGCTTCATAAACCGGCATCATGTTTTCCGGAAAATAAGAATCCTCTTCTCTCACATTGGGGCTGAGAAAATTCTCCCACTGTCTTTTTCCCAACCAGTATTTGGCATTGGGAAATGCCGGAATGATTTCTGATTTATCCTCATTGTAGATGGTGCAGGCACCACAATGGTCGAAATGGAGGTGTGTCAAAATTACATCAGTTACCTTAGCAGCGCTATAGCCCAGCTTCTTCAGCTCTTCATCATAATCAATCACTCCTTCGATGTTGTAATACTTGAGGTACTCCATCTGTTTGTTACCAACACCCGTGTCAACGAGAAAAAGCCGGTCATCAGTTTTCACAACCAGACTGCGCATATTGAGGATACACATATTATCCTCATCGCATGGATAACGCTTTTGCCACACTTTTTTGGGGACGACTCCAAACATGGCACCGCCATCTGCCAGGAAAGTTCCCGACTCTATTTTATCTATTTTCATCTATTTAAGCTTGTTTTACAGGTTTTCTTATTAATTTTGTAGAATATACGCTATTTCGAGCCCGGTTTTTGAGGGTTTAATTCAGCGCGAACCGAATCTAAAAACGTACCGTACAAAAATACAAAAAAATAATAAGATGCAAAGAGTCCACTTTATCGCAATTGGTGGGTCTGCAATGCACAATCTGGCAATTGCTCTAAGTAAGAAAGAGTTGTTTGAAGTGACCGGCTCCGATGAGGAGATCTACGAACCTTCTTACAGCAGACTAAAGCTGAATCAACTTTTACCTGATAAACCGGGTTGGTTTCCGGAGAAAATACATGAAAATCTGGATGCTGTCATTCTTGGAATGAGCGCACGCTCCGATAATCCGGAGTTGCTGAAAGCAAAAGAGTTAGGATTGAAAGTTTTCTCCATGCCGGAATACCTGTTTTTGCAAACCCGGAATAAAACCAGAATTGTTGTGGGCGGTAGCCATGGCAAAACAACCACTACGGCTATGATTTTGCATGTGATGAAGAAGCTCAACTTCAAAGCTGATTATATGATCGGAACGCAGCTTCCCGGTTTTGAAGATACAGTGCACCTTACTTATGATGCGCGTGTGGCGGTTCTCGAGGGGGATGAGTATCTCTCTTCGGCACTGGATAAACGATCGAAATTTCACCATTATAAAGCACATATTGCTGTGCTCACCGGTGTGGCCTGGGATTATGTGAATGTGTTTCCCACCGAGGAGACCTATGCTGAAACTTTCAGTAAGTTTATTGATTCGATGGAGGTGCAGGGGCGGCTGATTTATTTTGAAGATGATGATACGCTCAGCTCGATTGTTAAAAGCAGTTCACGTATCGATATTGTTGCTTTTCCCTATAAAACACCAAAATATGAAATAAGGGACGGGGTGGCATATGTGAAAAACCGGAAAAACTGGGTTAAATTGCAGGTGTTTGGGGAACATAATCTGCAAAATCTGGAAGCGGCCAGATTGGCCTGCCGTCAGGTGGGAATTTGGGATGATAAATTTTATGAAGCGATTGCTGACTTCACCGGAGTATTTAACCGGCTGGAGAAGATAGCGGAGCAGGGTAATAAAATCTTCTTCAGAGATGTGGCTCATACACCGGCCAGATTGAAAGCGACAATCAAAGCCGTTAGGGAGATGTATCCGGGAAGAAAAATTATTGCCTGTCTGGAGCTGCGCACTTACAGCAGCCCGGCTAAAAACTTTTTGCCTCATTATGGTGGCACCATGGAAGATGCTGATGTGGCTATGATTTGCTACAAACCAGAGATGCTAAAATTGAAAAAGCTGAAACCGATCACTCCCGAAGAGGTGGAGGAGGCTTTTGGCGGAGATAATTTAACGGTATATCCCGGAGCGGAGGAGTTTGAGAAAGAGTTGAAAGAGCTCGATTTTGAGAACTCGGTGCTGCTGATGATGACATCTGGTGATTTTACCGGAATAAATATGAACCGGCTGGGCAAACAGCTGATTGCCGGTGATGAATAAATAAATGAAATAAAGAGATGGAAAAAGAGGAAAAACAAATTCTGCTGGATAGCCGTTATATGCGTATGGCGCGCATTTGGGCTGAGAATTCCTATTGTAAGCGCCGCCAGGTGGGTGCTTTGCTCGTGAAGGATAAAATGATTATCTCAGACGGCTACAACGGTACACCTTCCGGATTTGAAAATAACTGTGAGGATGAAAATAATATTTCCAAACCCTATGTGCTGCACGCTGAAGCCAACGCCATAACCAAGGTGGCCGGATCTCATAACAGCAGCGCAGGGGCAACCCTCTATGTGACCGCTTCGCCCTGCCTGGAGTGCTCGAAA
Organism: uncultured Paludibacter sp.; assembly: GCA_964412435.1. Taxonomy (GTDB): domain Bacteria; phylum Bacteroidota; class Bacteroidia; order Bacteroidales; family Paludibacteraceae; genus UPXZ01. Next base: position 8,884 of record CAYPPC010000045.1, on the reverse strand, counting down.
CTGATTATTCAGTCGGGTATAAAACGGGTGGTGTATGGTGAAGAGTACCGCATTATGGATGGGGTTGAGCTTTTGGAGCGTGCTAATATTGAGGTGGTTTATCTGAATGACGAAAAAGAAGAAAGTAAATAATGATGAAACGAAATATCTGGATCATTGTAATGATCGTTTTTACTGCTATTGCAGGAATTTTTATTGGTAATTTGCTTGCCGGCAAAGCGAACCGGATGAACCGGGTCCGTGATTTGACAGACATTTTCTCATCTTTCGGCAGTGGAAATAAGATTGGCGAAATGATGAATCTTATCGAGCGCGAATATGTGGATGATGTGCCTCTTGACAGCATTAGCGATGAGGTGATGTTTGAGATTATCTCCAAACTGGACCCGCATTCGGTATATATTCCGGCTAAAGACCTGGAAGATGTTAACAGCGAACTGGAGGGGAGCTTCAGCGGTATCGGGGTGCAGTTTAACATCCAGAATGATACGGTGATGGTGGTGTCGGTGATTAGTGGCGGCCCCTCAGAGAGTGCCGGTCTGATGGCGGGCGACCGTCTTGTGGAGGTGGATGATTCCGTTTTTGTAGGGAAAGAGCTTGTCTCCAACGAAAAGGTGATGCGCAAACTGCGCGGTGCTAAAGGGACTGAGGTGAAATTGGGTGTGAAGCGCCACGGCACGGAAGAGACTTTGAGATATACGGTTACACGGGGTGATATTCCGGTGCACTCTGTTACCGCAGCCTATATTATTGAGCCTGAAGTGGGCTATATCGGACTGAACAATAACTTTGGAAGCAATACTTATAATGAGTTTATTCACGCTATAGCAAAACTGAAAGCTGAAGGTGCCCGGAAGTTTATTCTCGATCTGCGGGAAAACAGCGGCGGTCTCATGGATGTAGCTATCCGGATGGTGAATGAGTTTTTGCCCAAAGGTGATATGATTGTTTACTCGGAGGGAAAGGCCTATCCGAGAGCTGAATTCCGGGCCAACGGTACCGGCACCTGCATCAATAATCCGGTGGTGGTTCTGATTGATGAGTTTAGTGCTTCGGCCAGCGAGATTTTCGCGGGAGCGGTACAGGACAATGACCGGGGTACCATTATCGGACGACGCTCGTTTGGAAAGGGACTGGTGCAGTCACAAATTCCATTCTCTGACGGTTCGGCAGTGAGGCTTACTGTAGCGCGCTACTATACACCTTCGGGACGCAGCATTCAGAAGCCTTACGAAATAGGTAAGGCAAAGGACTACGAACTGGATATTATCAAGCGATTTGAGCACGGTGAATTTGACAACAAAGATAGTGTTCATGTGGATAATGGTGAGGTTTATAAAACCGTAAAAGGGAGAACAGTGTTTGGTGGCGGTGGTATTATGCCGGATATTTTTGTGCCGCGCGACACCTCGCAGTATTCGCCTTACTTTACAAAAGTAGCCAACTACGGACTTATTTACCAGTATGCATTCCGATTTACTGACCGGAATCGGGGAGTTTTGAAGGATATAAAAACCTGGCAGGAGATGGATGATTATCTCTCCGGACAAAATCTGCTGAATGAGTTTGTCAGCTTTGCATCGGAGAAGGGGGTTGCTCCTAACCACAGAGATATTCAGGTTTCAAAACAGCAAATTTTGAATCAGATAAAGAATTACACGGTTCGTAATATCCTGGGTGATGAGGGATTCTATCCTATGCTGAACCGAAATGATGTTGCCGTTAAAAAGGCATTGGAAGAGTTGAAAAAGGAGAAGTAAAGATATAGAAAAACCGCCGGATGGCGGTTTTTTTTATTATCTGTTATAAGCTTCAATAAAGCGTACAGTTGTTGCAATCAGACCCGGATCTTTCTCCAGGGCGTTTCCGATAACCACTATATCGGCTCCGGCATCGAGTGCAATTTTCAGTTTGTCTGTGTCAGTGATGCCGCCTCCGACAATCAGTGGAATGGCAAGTTCAGATTTTACCTGCCGGATTATAGCCTCTGAAACCGGAATGCCGGCTCCGCTGCCAGCCTCCAGATAAACCATTTGCATACCTAAAAGCTCACCGGCAACAGCTGTTGCAATGATTTCATTACTGCTGTCTGAAGAGAGCGGACTGGTT
>CAYPPC010000045.1:0-6765 GCA_964412435.1 uncultured Paludibacter sp. | reverse complement strand
GGCAGAGAGTTTTCCGCCATCGATCAGAATATAGGCTGTAGGGATTACTTCTACTCCCGATTTCTTCACTTCCAGGGCCGATTTTACATGTTGTCCGATCAGGTAATCGCTGTTTCTGCCGGAGAGCAAGGAGAGAAAAAGCAGGCCGTCGGCCAGGGTCGAAAACTGCGACGCATCACCGGGGAAAAGTATTTTTGGAACGGGAATATGCTCCAGCTTCTCGAGCAGAATACCACTTGAAAACATTCCGGTGCTGCCTCCCACAAATATAAAATCGGGGTGGTGCTTTTCCAGTCGGTTCAATGTTTTGTCGAGCAACCCGCCGGTGCATTTTTCCGGATCGAGCAGTGCGGCAAACATCTTTTTGCCCTGAGATTTACTATGAATTATGCTTTTATAAATACTATTCATCTTCAATGGAGTAGGCTAATGTGTAGCTTTCAGTAAGCTTATAGTTAACTTTGTATTTTTTGCCGGTATCGGTGTGTGTAGCATAGAGTGTTCCCTCTTGTTTAATCTCGAAAGGCAGAATTTGGAGCTGCTCAGCAAAGTTGTAGGCTTCATCTCCAATGATTTTGTAAAGAGCCTCTTTGACCGACCAGGCGATGCGCAAAAAGTCGAAAGATTCATTGTTACGGTAAAACTCCATTTCATTCTCACCCAAAAACCGGCTGTGTATTTTAACCAGTTTGTCTGAAGGCACCTCCACGTCTATTCCCACCTCGCGTTGCGGGTGAATGATTACAGCCACACAGCTTTGGCAGTGTGAAAAGCTAATTTTATAGCTCTCATCAGAAAGGAGCGGTTTGCCCTCATCGGTATAGACGATTTTCTTAACTTCACCGCCAAGTACTCTTTTGAGTGCCAGCCTCAAAGCCAGAAAATCTTTTCTCCGGTTCTCATTTTTTAAACGATTGTACCCGTCACGGTAGAGCTTCATATCGCCGAGCTCTGCCATCAGTTCTTCAGCCGAGTATTTGTTTTCAATAATGCAAATTCTCGCCTCATCTTCGGGTATCATCTGACACTTAATCATAGTTTGTTACTGATTTTTCCATTCAAAACTCTCTACCAGTTTGATAATATCTTCGCTGATATAGCTCAAAACAGGTGCAATGGAGTCGCTGTTTGGGGTGTTCTCAAAGTAGAGCGCTGCTCTGAAAAAGTGCCTGGAGCTGTCTGTCAGTACAAACTGCACCGGCGAAGCCACATTCCCGCTCAGCTCATAAAGAATTCCAAAAACGCCACTCTCTCTGTTTTCATAAGGTCTTTCAGAAATGGCGTCGGCACGCACACTGTGCTTATATACTATTCGCCGGCTCTCTTCCAGCAAATCAAACAGATCGGAGTGAACCGGTTTATAACTGCAATAAATATTGGCATTGAGCCCGGGATAAGTCAAATCTATCCAGTAAGACTCTCCCTGCTCCTCTCGCTCATAAATTTCAGCAATATCATTAAATTCAAAACTGTAAGGGTAGCCGTAGTTATGAAATTTCCGGTAGGTGTTTTCCGGTAAATCTACCCGGAAATAGCCGTATGGGCGTGGGACAGACTTTTCCTTACAGGATGAAAGAAGTACTGCAGTGAGTACGGTAAAAAGCAGAATAATCTGGGATTTACTCATCTCTGTCAGGCTTGTTCGGATCATTTTTAATATGAAGTTTCACCTTCTTGATCCGACGTTTATCTTTAGCCAGAATCTCGAAAACATAATGTTCATAACCGATCATCTCTTTCTTTTCAGGCATTTCGCCTTTAATTTCCAGAATCATACCGGCCAGTGTTTCCACATCTTCAGTGATATCCTCAAAAAGCGAACTGTTAATTTCAGCAGCTTTGAAGAAGTCACTCAGTGATATTTTTGCTTCAAAAATATAGGTGTGATTATCAATTTTCTGAAAAAGAGTCTCCTCTTCGTCATACTCATCGCTGATATCACCCACAATCTCTTCAATGATATCTTCCAGTGTTACCAGTCCGGAGGTGCCGCCATACTCATCAACGACCAGTGCCAGGTGAACGCGGTTCTCCTGAAACTCGTTCAGCAGATCATCAATCTTTTTTGTTTCCGGTACATAATAGGGTTGCCGGATCAGTGACTGCCATCGGAAATTAGGTGATTTGTCCAGGTGAGGCAGCAGATCCTTACTAAAAAGAATACCTTTAATATTGTCCCGGTTTCCGGAATATACCGGAAGTCTGGAGTAACCGGATTCAATAATCAGGTCAACCAGCTGTTTGAAATTGAGCTTAATATCCACACTCACCATATCCACACGGGAGGTCATAATGTCAGACACCTGGATGATGCCAAACTTAATAATTCCTTCGAGCATCTCTTTATCCTCCTCCTGCTGCTCTTCGCTCAGGTCAAGCGCCTGCGAAAGTTCATCTACTGAAATCAGGTTGAGGTTTCTTCGCGTCAGTTTGTTGTTGATCAGCGTTTTGGAGTTGGCGAGCAATTCGATGAAAGGCTTGAAAATGGCCTGCAGTGCCAGCAGTGCGCCGGTGCTTTTCAAAACTGTTTTCCGGGCATGATCCGAGGCGTGAACCTTGGGGATAATTTGTCCCGGGATTAAAAGTGCAAGTCCGATGAGGGTCACTGAGATAAAAAATCCCCAGACGGGCTGCAGCGAGAAGTCAAAGATATTGTATGTGAATGTGAGTGCCAGTATAATAAATGTAATATTGGCCACATTGCTGCCAATGATGATGGTGGCGAGTAGTTTCTGCGGGGAGCTAAGCAGTTTGATCACAGCCTGTTCGCGCTTGTCGTCACTCTCAAGCATATCGTTGGTCTCTTTGCTGTCAAGAGTGAAGTAGGCCACCTCCCAGGCTGCAAAATACCCTGCCAGCACCAGCGCCAGAAGGGATAATGCCAGAGTCAGATAGTCGGTCCAGCCGGGAACAGTAAAGCTCACCTCATTAAAAATATTGAGTAGCATCTATATTGCTTTTTATATTGTGATTATCTTGCAAATGTACATTATTTTTCTCAAAAATAAGAGTAAAAACTGAAAATAACAAGGTATCAGGTTAAGTTTCAGGATCAAGTAGAGGCATCGGTTTTTGTTTAAAAGAGCGGAAAAACCGGATTTAACCGGTAGTTTAATTGAGAAATAGCTCTTATTAAACCCCTTGTCATACAATTTTTTGTAATTTTTACAGTTTAACTTGTACGTAATTTTTCAGTGAAATGAGCAAAAGGAGTATAAATATATTGTCCGGTTGGGAAAAACAGATAAAAGCAGGATGGGGGGTATCGCTTCTCTTTCTGCTGATGTTGTTTGTGAGCAGACCTGCAGCTGCACAGTTTGAAGCGCAGCTGAGTCAGTATATGTTTAATATTCCGGCCTACAATCCGGCAAGTTTGGCTGAAAATAGAATGATCAATGTGAATGGACAGCACCGTATTCAGTGGGTAGGTATGCCGGGAGCACCGCAAACGACCTATTTCACTATCAATACACCGCTCGGCAGCGATAAGAAAACGAGACACGGTGTTGGCATCAAATTTTTGAATGATAATATCGGTGCGTTCAGCAATCAGTCGGCCCACGGGCAATACGCATTCAAACGAAAAATTGGTAAAGGAATGGCCAGTTTTGGCCTTGATGTCGGTTTTGTGAGTGTAAGTTTTATAGCTGACAGTATCCGCAATGATCAGATCAACTCTGAGTTTCACGACTTTCTGGGTGATACAGCCATCCCAACAGCAGATGACACAGGCATGAGTCTCGACCTCTCCGGGGGACTGTTTTATTCAGCTCCAAAATACTATCTCGGACTTTCTTACGTTCATTTAAACACACCTGCTATTCGTCTGAATGAAGACAGAACGGAGTTTAATGTGCGTGGAGTGCTCTATTTTACAGGAGGATACGACTATGTGTTTAAGGACAACAAATGGAAGCTGCGCTCCAACACATTGGTGAAAAGTGATTTTGTAAGCTGGCAGGCCGAACTTTCGGGCAGGCTGGAGTATGACAGTCGTTTTTGGGGAGGACTCTCTTATCGTTTTCAGGATGCAGCAGTTGTGTTTGCCGGAATTGATGTGCTCAACGGCATGAGAGTGGGTTATTCCTATGATTTGCCTACCGGCAGAATGATTCGGGCCAGCTCCGGATCGCATGAAATTTTTATCTCCTACAGTTTTTTATTTGACCGGGGGAATAAAAATCAGTTCAAAAGTATAAGAATTTTGTGAAAATCAAGTTATTAGATAGAGAAGCAGTTTATAAACTTCGGATATTATTTATTGATATAGTATGAAAAAGTTAATTCCAATATTGTTGCTGGCAAGCTTTTTTGTTTCGTGCAATAAGCCGATGGGCGAATTGGTGGGTGTAGGAAATAAAGGTTCCTTCCGTGATGCCACACCCTATGGCATGGTTTATATTAAAGCGGGAAGCTTTACCATGGGGCCCAACGACGAAACGATGTTTGGCGGTGTGAGTGAGCAGCCCCGTAAGGTGGCACTAAATGCTTTCTGGATGGACGAAACAGAGATAACCAACGATAAATATATGCAGTTTGTCAATCATGTGCGCGACTCAATTGCGCTGCGCATGCTGGTGATTGCGGGTCGAGACGAATTTCGTAAACCCATTCGCGGCGATGTGGATGAGGCTTCGCCGGAAGAGGCGCTGCTCAACTGGAAGTCTAAGATTCCATGGAATTCGAAGGATGAAGAGGTTCAGGATATTCTGAACGAACTTTACTTTCCGGAAGAGATGCAGCTGGCCGGAGCAAAAGAGTTGAACCCGAGCAAGCTTCGCTATCAGTATCGCTGGTATGATTATGAGCAGGAGAGTTTGCCTGCCAATAAATTCAATATTCACACCGGCCGTTATCCGGCAGGTGCAACTGTGCGGGTAGACAGCAGCTTTATTGATGATGAAGGTTTGATTCAGCACGTAACAATAGCTAAGCCGCTCACTTCGAGAAACGATTTTTTTCAGAGTAAAATTATCAATATTTACCCGGATACAACTGCCTGGATGAGCGATTTTCAATACACTTACAATGATCCGAAGATGAAAATGTATTTTTCACACGGAGCATTTGCACAATATCCGGTGGTGGGAGTTACCTGGGAACAGGCAGTTGCTTTCAGCCACTGGCGCACCAAACTCTATTATGGTACCGATCTGGTGAGAGGTGAGGAGTTTCGTTTGCCGACTGAGGCAGAGTGGGAATATGCAGCCCGCGGCGGAAGAGAGCTGGCACTCTACCCCTGGGGTGGAAATTATGTGCGCGACTCCAAAGGTTGTTATTTGGCCAACTTCAAACCCTCGCGTGCCGGCTACGGTGATGATCAGGGGGTAACCACTATGAAGGTGGGCTCTTTTGCACCCAACAATTACGGACTTTATGACATGGCAGGTAATGTGGCAGAATGGACTGCAAGCAGTTACAATCCGGCTAACAATGCTGCTATGAATGAGATGAACCCCAATAACCAGTACAATGCCAAAAACGACGATCCGCTTTATCTGAAGCGCAAAGTGGTGAAAGGCGGTTCCTGGAAAGATGTGGCTTATTTCCTGCAGTGCGGTACCAAAACCTATCAATATCAGAACGAAAGCCGTCCTTATGTCGGATTCCGTTGTGTGAGATTCTACACCGGAGATTAGGATCAATGATTTTTTAAAAGAACATTTTAGAGAGAAAATATGATAAAGCTAAGAAAACCCAATAGCAAATTCTACCGCTGGTGGAACTCCTACTCAGGCCGGAGAATTGTCTCCGCCGCATATAGCCTGGGAGCTGCCATTGTAATTATGGGAGCTATGTTTAAGATTCTTCACTTGCCGGCAGGTAACATTATGCTTGGAGTTGGAATGACCGTTGAGTCGTTCATTTTTGCTCTCGGTATTTTTGATAGACCCTTCCGGGAGTATGACTGGAGTAAAATATTTAATTTCAAACCGGAAGATGGAAAATTGCTCGATGCAAATACGATTACTTCTGCCGTTTCGGGTGGTGTGAAAACAGCATTTGCTCCCCCTGAAGGAGGTGAGGTTTATGAAGGCGGCACCGGTGCCGGTCACGGCTTTGGCGGTGGCGGTTACGGCGGTGGTGGCACTGTCATTATTGGTGGCGGTGGCGGAGTTGCTACATCCGGAGAAGGTTTTGATGGTGAAATAACAATCAGCGGAGGTGCACCTTCGGGCGGTCTGCTTTTTGGCGACAGCCTGAGCGAAGAGGATGTACAGAAGTTGAGTGAAGGAATAAAAAATCTGACTTTAACAGCTGAGCATCTGCAGACACTGGCCAATGTAGCCCTGGCAGCCAATGGATTTGCCGAGAAAATTGAGTCAGCTTCTGAAATGGCTGAAAGTTTTGCAGACACACAGCAAAAACTGAACGATACCGCAGCAACGCTCGCTTCATCTTACCGTCAGGTAAATTCTGAAATGGATACGGTCATGAGCAGCACGCGCAACTATTCGGGCAATGTGGAGGGAATGAGCAGCAGCATTACAGCTATCAGTTCACTCTATGAGATACAGCTCAAGCATCTGCAGGAGCAGGCAGAAGCGATTCGCCGTGCCACTGAGCAGGTGAACGGTGTAGCCACCGATATGGATAAGATGAAAGTGGCAGCATCTGCTGCAGAAAGTGAAAGCCAGCGCTATCAGGCTGCTACTCGCAGACTGACTCAGCAGGTGGAAGATTTAAATGCGATTTACGGAAATATGCTCAATGCACTGAGCTGATTCAGGAAAAGATATATTCTTAAGAAATAGAAAGAGAAGT
>CAYPPC010000044.1:14888-15004 GCA_964412435.1 uncultured Paludibacter sp. | reverse complement strand
TTTTCGTCATTTTCAATTATCACGAATGTTTTCGTAGCGTGCTTGTACGATTTTATCTCAAACTCGATACCAGCACACTGCCCGGTATTGAAACGAACGAGTGCGGTCGTACCATC